>DATMNR010000352.1:0-3961 GCA_035568795.1 Ktedonobacteraceae bacterium | reverse complement strand
TAACTGTAAACGGTAACACTATGTCCGCCTGAATTTCGCTATTCTGTGGTGTTGGACTCTGATCACGGTCGTTGGTGTTAATTGTTTGCATCTTCCTAATATTTGCATAAGTACAACATTTGTGTTAGAAGAAAAATAGCATTGGCGCAAGGAAATGTCAATATCCTTAAGGATAGGTGCCTGGTTTTTTGGCTTACCTGAAAAGCGATGAAGGCACCTTATCATAGGGGGTTCTTCATTTGATATTGCGGTATCTTGATTGAAGCAGTTTCATCTCTCCCATTTCATGAGCCTACTCACCCTCCAATTCATGTCTCCACTCGCTAGTCTTCTCTTCGTTCTGGTACTATACTTACAATGTACAGTTGTTTCTATTGGCACCAACGGTATATTCCCTGCAATCTTCATGATACGCGTCTTATATGCATGTTATAGATAATTAAAGGAGAAATCGATGATACTCATAACTGGGACAACGGGCTATATTGGACGGCACCTTGTCGATCACCTCGTTGCTCAGGGTGAACGCCCGCGCTGCCTGGTGCGCGAAATAAATCGAGCAAAACGCTTATTACCTGTGAGTAAAGTAGAGCTGGTGATTGGCGAAACAACATCTCCAGATTCTCTTGTTGCGGCTGTTTATGGCGTCGATACGATCATTCATGCGGCTTTCCTGACTGCTGACAATAAGCAATCAGCAGGTAATGAGTATGAAAAAACTAATGTTCAGGGGACTGCTAACCTGATCAATGCCGCTAAAAAAGCAGGTGTCAAACGTATCATTGAGATCAGTGGCCTGGGTACAAAACCCGCTAAAACCGGCAGCTATATGCAGGGACGCTACCTATCGGAGAAAATGCTCAAGGAAAGTAGCCTGGAATGGACAATTATCCAGCCATCCGTGTTATTCGGCAAGAATGCGCCTTTTGTAAAGGGATTGGCCGATCTGATACGCACTTCTCCCGTTGTGCCACTGATTGGCAACGGCAAGATTATGTTCCAGCCGATCTGGGTGGAAGATGTTGTGACTGTGATTATCAAAGTGCTGGAAGATCCTGAGCATACGACAAAACGGACGTATACAATCGGTGGTCCTGAGTATTACTCCTTTACCCAGATCATTAATGTTTTGATGAAGACCATGCATAAGCAACGCTTCAAAGCTCCAGCCCCCACACCTCTGGTTGCGATGGGTGCAGCCGTGATGGAAGCTGTTTTACCTCATCCACCGATAACAAAGGCTGCGATGACCCTTTTCACATTTGATAATGTCACCGACCTGCAAAGTGTTGAACGCGATTTTGGTTTTACTCCCATGTCTTTTACTACCTACATGAAAGAACATGGAGTATAAGGGGTTGACAGGGCGACCGCAAGGGTACTCCCCTACTATATAATATTACCTGTATTACCCGATATTCGCGTATAGTAATCGTGTACTCATGTGGTCGTCCATTTTATGGACGCCTTGATATTCTGATATGCTATAATGGATGGGCATGAGCGTCTATACCAGTGTATACGTGCTCTGAACTGATGATAAGTCAGGTGTGCAGGGGGCGAAGCCTCCCTGCCGGGGTCTGAGGTGTCCCCAGAAAATCCTTTTTTCTAACCGCCGTAGACGGTGAGGATGAGTAGCCGTACTTTCTAGCACGGAGGACAACGTGGCTGTAATGCCTGATCCAGGATTGAATGCGGATAATGATTTGCGTTCGCTCGGCGACGCCCTTATGCGTATCGCGCGCATACTACATGAACATACACGTAAATTGGAAGTGGCCGTCGAAGGCACCTATGTAGGACAGGCAAGTGATGACCGTGTCCGATTGCTCAGTGACTCCCTGCGTGTCTGTCGCACCGCCGATCTTGAATTAGGTCGTCTTAGTCAGATGGGGCAGCGAGTGATATATTCATTGCGAGAACAGTTAGAGCAGGCACAGGCGTCTCTTGCTCCTTCTGCGTCGCGTCCACTTTCTACTCCAACAGGCAACTTCGAGCGCGAACGCGAGGTTCTCAACACGAGCATCTTCAACCTTCAACGCGAGCGTAACGAACTGGAGACGCTCTACGAAATTGCCAGGGTACTCAACTCGACATTAGAGTTCGACAAAGTGTTGCTCTTGGTTATGGATGAAGTAATCGACGTGGTAAAAGCTGAGCGTGGCTTCCTCGTCTTACTCAATCCCGCCACCAATACACTTGAATTTAAAATTGCACGGGACAAGCAACAAAGAACGATCGATCTCAGTGAGTTCCAGATCAGCCGTAGCACGGTTGATCGGGTTGTGCGCACGCGGGAACCAGTGCTGACTGATGATGCGCAGGTCGATGATGCATTAAAAGCTCAGGAGAGCATCATGGCCTTTGGCATCCGCTCGATTATGTGTGTCCCGCTCGTCGTGCGCGATCACTGCATCGGCGCGGTGTATGTCGATAGTCGCATCAATGCTAACATGTTCAGTGATAAGCACCGCGATCTCCTGCTGGCTTTCTGCCATCAAGCGGCTATTGCCATTGACAATGCTCGTCTATTCGCCGATCTCAGCAAGGCTTTGCGCACGGTCGAAGAAGACAAACATTATATGGATAACATCTTCGCCTCTATTGCTAACGGTGTGATCACCACCAACTCAACTGGAATCATTACTAAATTTAATGACGCGGCAGGTATCATCTTGCAAATCAATCCGCTTTCGGCAGTTGGCAAGCATTACCAGGACGTCTTTCGTCATTTGCCGCAGATTGGTGTAATCGAACTCCTACAAAACGCAGATATTCAGCATATTCATGGCACCATTGTGCCTGATACCGTTGAATGCGAAATCGCAGGACGAGGCCGGGTCAATTTGACGTTCTATGTCTCTTCGTTGCGCGAGAATCCGCAAACCTCCCCGATAGGCATGGCTCTCGTCATTGATGACCGCACCGAACTCAAGCGTGCCGAGGCTAAAGCCAAAGATATACGACGCATTTTTGGACGTTTCGTTCATCCCAATGTGGTGCAACAACTCATCGAGAATCCGAGTGCTCTCAACCTGGGTGGTGAAACAAAAGAAATTTCGGTTATCGCTGCCGATTTTCGGAACTTTACAAGTCTGAACGAACGTAAAACTTCAAAAGAAGTGATGACTTTGCTTAATACATACCTGGAAATTATGGTCAAAGAGATCTGGGATGAAGAAGGCACCGTCACCGGATTCTGGGGAGATGCGTTGATGGCAATATTCAATGCGCCTTTACCCCAGAGCGATCATGTAATGCGCGCAGTTCGAGCGGCCTGGAAGATGCGTGTGGCAATAATGGAGTATCAAAGAACGAAGCCGCAAGAAGCGCTGTATTCATTTGGAATAGGTGTGAATACAGGTGAGGCGATGGTAGGAAATATCGGTTCGCGTGATCGTATCCAAAACTACACTGCTATAGGAGATGTGGTCAACGTTGCAGCGCGCCTCCAGCAAGAAGCAAAGGACAATAATATCATGCTGAATCACTCAACATTCACGCGAGTGCGCCAGTATGTTCGGGTTACAAAATTGCCACCGCTAAATGTGAAGAATAAAGCCGAACCTCTGGACGTCTGGTGCCTGGTCGGCTGGGAATAATCCTGTAGGGGCGGGCTGGGTGTGGATGAAGGGTGGGGACGCTTGCGTCGCCCTGGTTCGAGTGGCATTCAGCCTTACAAAGTCTTACGCAAAACAAATCCCGTCTGATTAATGCGCACGAAGCCAAACCATTCGTACAGCCGATGTGCCCGCGCGTTATCATCCTGCGTATTAAGCATAATGCGTAGGACATGTGCCTGTTGAAAGAATGTTATAGCTTCGCTCATCAAACGCACACCGACCCCCTGGCCCTTCACAGATGGATGAACGGCAATACGCACGAGATAGCCAAATTCATCCTCAAGCGCGTTGAATTGATAGCCAACAACGTTGCCATTCAGTTCAGCCACGACAAAATA
>DATMNR010000351.1:0-3347 GCA_035568795.1 Ktedonobacteraceae bacterium | reverse complement strand
GTAAGAGTAGCTAACGAAAGTATTAAGCATGATCCAATCGGCGCAGCTCTATTTTTCCATCTCGCACACGCACTGCAAACGTTGGTTCCGCGTAGACTGCCGGGCCATTTACCACACTGCCATCGCTCATACGGAACCTGGAGCCGTGCCAGGGACACGTCACTACGCCATCTTCACAAGTCCCTTCATCTAACGGACCAGCCAAGTGCGTACAGACAGCACCAATCGCGTAAATAGCGGTACCCTGTTTGAGCAATACTGCGGGGATGCCAGCCGCATCAACGCGGGTGAGTTTTCCATCAACAAGGTCTTCAACATCCATGACTGCTACATAATCGTCAGAACCGCCTTCCCATGCATTGTGATTCACGCCAATGCCTTTAGCAAAGCTCAATTCACCACCGAGGTAAGCAGTGAAAAGCGTTGCCAGGTAGCCAACCGTCGAGAGGGCTATTCCTGCGCGACGCCTACCCGTGAAGCGCAATGCCAGCGAACCAATGTTGATCAGTAGTATACCGCTATTGAGCAATCCATGCATCAAGCCCACACGTCGATCTGTACCTTCCAGGTCGCTCCAATCTGTCAAACCTGTAACCGCCGCTGCTGTTGCTCCAACTATGCCCAGAGCCATTGTGATGTCTGATCCACGAGCAACACCTCCCGATTCATTGTTGAGCCAAGTGAGATCAAGCAACATCGTACCACTCCAGGCTCCAATGGGTATATCGGTGAACACGGGGTGCAAAGCATGTCCAAGCCACGTCCCATTCAGTAAATCCTTGATCCTGCGGTTAGGCTGTCCAGGCTGACCATAGAGTTGCAAAAGCCAGTTCTGAAGAGGTCCGCCCAGTTTATCCAGCCAGGTCTGGCTCTCGACCACCCTGGCAATAGCATAACGAATTGGGGGATTCATTGGTGGCGTTTCGGTCCAACTTTTCTGTTCTCCCTGCGTTACTTCCTTGGTCATTGTTGATATTCCTTTCTCACTCACTATAAAAAATATCTCGCAAAAGATCTTTACATTTCCCAACTATACTCTTAGCCAATAATAATCACACGGTGGATTTAAGCCCAGCATCGAGAAAGGTATTTCGGGCTTACGCGCTCGCCTAATGAAGTCGACTATGCCAGCGTTGTTGGCATAAAAATGCTGAACGCATCGCATTGCACTCTCTAGCGTGCGAAAGCGCATCAGCATTTCTTCATGCAACGGCAATTCAACATAACAAAAACTATGTTTGTTGAACCATCCATGATCTTGCGCACGTGGCCAGATGATGATGAGCTTGCCACCAGGCTTGATCACACGCCGCAATGCTGTTAGACCTGACTCACCACCTTGCACAGGATCAGAAGTAAATGCTGAACATGAAAGCGCAGTATCAACGCTATTATCCTCAAGAGGAAGCTTATCAAAACGTCCCTGAAGAGGCGATACACAACAAGATCCGGCCTGACAAGTTATTTTTCGCCTCAGAATATGTAATAAGCCAGGTGAAGGCTCAACCGCATAGAGCTTTCTGGCTCCATATTTCACGCATTCAAATGTAGCTCTTCCACTCCCTGCGCCCGCATCAAGCACAACCTTGTTGTGTACCTCAGGTTCTAATTGTTGGAAAATACCAGGATGTAGTTGTTCACCCGCGATGAGTTCCTCATATAAGTCGGGAGTTTTCCAGTATGTAAGTTCCCAAAATAAAGCTTGAAGTACATCACGACGATCCGCTGCTACGAATGATTCAGGTATAGAACTGTGTAGTGCTTGCAAAAAATTCGAGAGCTGTGAGGAAAGCAAATTTCGTTCTATGCGTTGTATCAAACCATCATTCACCCCATGAAGGCTTCGTGCCAGTTTCTCCACTGTCAACCCAAAACCACAATTACGCAGAATGACCTGCAGCATATCATCATCAAAGATGTTCAGGTCTTCGATATTAAATGGAGTCTCAGATTGTGGTTGAGTACTGGTATTTGCTTTTTTCATTGTCTGCATTGATGGGTTCATCGCAAACAAATCTCTCAATACACATGACAACTTCTGTAAGAGATTATACGATAATATCACGATTCTGGTCATCAGAACAATTCACAATGTTTAAGAGCCAGCCAGGAATGGCGTACTTCAATACACCGAGCATTCCTCCGTTCTCAGTTCCGGGACGGGAGGAATGCGAGTCCGTGTTTGGTGGCTGAGGTTGGGTCTGCATTACCGCTTTTCTCCTCCTGGAAAAGAAGAGGTCTGTAAAGTCTTAGGTACTCTTCGCGCGGGAGAGAGTGACGGTTCGCCTCCAGGGTTCTTTGACAACTGGATGGACAGGATCCGTATAGGAACCCCGTATACGGGTAAAACGTTCTCGGTAGATGAGCAAGCTCCTTGCTCGGCCTCGTGGGCAAGGACCGGACGCTTATGAGAATGCTCGGAGTCGCAAGACTCGCTTATGTCGTGCATTCAAGCCAAAGTTGTACATGTATCTTGGTGTACAGGGTTGCGGTGGAGCACAGTCACAAGCTCATCCCTTTCAAGGGGATTGAGTGTCTGACAACAAAATATCCCTTGTTCATCCTGATGAACTTACCCACACTTGAACAGTCAACGACCCCACACGTATACGTGTGGGCTTGCGGCTCGCCGCAAGCCCGTCGTTGTCCAGCCTGAGTACCCAATGGCGCAGGCAGCCAGGCGCGGGTGCTACGTTGGAACGGTCACGATACCGGCGCACGCTTCCTCAATGCGCCGCGCTATCGCTCAGCATTAAAAGTCCTCTCGGAGTAGGGAGTGTGTGCTGAGCACGACAAGCCACTCCAACTTTGGCGAGGGGAGCCGCCTTTCTCTGCCGGGAGAGGCGCGTCACCAGCCCGGTAACGGGGCCTCAGGATGAGGTAACCATGAAAGGAACGAGCGAATATGTGCGTGTTTGTACTGGATCAGCGCAAGCGTCCGCTGATGCCCTGCTCGGAGCGACGAGCGCGTCTGCTCCTCTCGCGCAAGAGAGCGGTCGTCCATCGGGTGTGGCCGTTCACGATCCGGCTTAAGGATCGAAAGCGCGAGGCAAGTCAGCTGCAGCCAGTCAGCTTGAAGCTTGATCCCGGCTCCAAGACCACCGGGATGGCCCTGGTGCGCGTCGAAGAGACCCAGGAGGGCGAGGTGCATCACGGCTTGCACCTGGCGGAACTCTCGCATCGCGGCGAGGTCGTCCACCATGCCCTGCAACGGCGCGCGGGCTATCGCCGTCGCCGCAGGAGTGCGAACCTGCGCCATCGTCCCCCGCGCTTCGACAATCGCGCTCGCGCAAGCGGCTGGCTGCCGCCCTCGTTGCGCTCACGCATCTGCAACGTGCTCACCTGGT
>DATMNR010000350.1:0-4660 GCA_035568795.1 Ktedonobacteraceae bacterium | reverse complement strand
TAATCAAATAGCTGTACAAGGTTGAAATGATGCTCTTGCACGAAATGGAAAAAATCACTTTGCATGTTCTTGATAGTCCCATCCGTCGCTCGATCCAACAATGCTAATGCATCAGAAACATTATCAGGGATAGAAATCACTTTAGCCTCTGAGATAATAGCGTGGGTTCTGTGGCCGTAGAAAGCAATCGCTCGATCTCCAATCTTAATCCGTTGAGCATGAGAACCGCAACTAATGACGACTCCAGCACTTTCATAGCCAGTCATGCGAGGATAACGAATGGGTTCAATACTTCGTGCTGTTCCACAATATATGGGCAACTCGCTACCGATACTGATAGCGCCAGTAGTGGTTTGAATGAGTACTTCATGTGGTTGTAGAGGTGCCAAATCTTCGATTACCCACTCTAGTTGCCTTGGAGCAGTGAGCAGTAGTGATTGTCTGTGCATACGATCTCTTGAAGTGTTCTTAAATATTTAGAAAAGATGCATCGCTAACGGTCTATTTCATTGCCTCTCAAAGAGGTAGTCCAATTGTACTCCATCTGTTTTGCAGTCCAAACGGCTACATCAGCACCAAACATCCGAGATACTACGTGTAGACTCATATCAATGCCTGCAGAAACACCAGCAGATGTAATGATATGTCCCTCGTCGACGACGCGTTCGTCTGTCACCATTTCAACACTGGGATACATATTGCGCATCCAATCGATACTTCCCCAATGGGTTGTCGCGCGATGGTGGTCAAGTAAACCGCGTTCAGCGAGGAGGAAAGCACCTGTGCAGACACTTGCCATGATGTTTGTGTGCTGATTTTGCTGTTCAATCCAGTCGAGAAGTCGCTGATTGTGCCGTTCTCGACGTGTTCCCTGTCCTCCAGGAATAACCAGCATATCAAGAGGTGGATGTTTCTCAATTGTCATGTGTGGCTTCACTAGAAGCCCTCCACGACAGGAAACAATCCTATCTTCCATTGCGATCGTTACCACATTAAAAAGTCTGGTTTCGTCGCTGTTCTTTCCAATCGGTCGAGCAACTGAGAAGACTTCAAAAGGACCGCAGAAATCGAGCACCTCAACATCGTCAAAGATGAGAATGCCGACAGTAGTTAAGGACTCTTGAATCATAGAAGGCTCTTCCTTTCAGCTTTGAAGAATAGCTTCGGTTGTTTTGAAATGCAGTTTGGCGGTTTCTACCAGTATATCTTTGCTGTGTTCAGCAACAAGCTCGCTTCCAATCACAACAATCGATGGATCTGATGCTCCTTTTGGTAAAGTCTTGCCTACTTTCTTAGATAATTGTTCCATGTTTTGCACAAATCTGGCACGAGCGAGTATCGATGCGGCAGCCACCGCAATATCAGCTTCAGCATGTGTTTGTTGGATTAATGTGATCTGACGGCCTTTTTCCTTGAGTGCAGCACGTACATAGGACTCATCGCCAAATTTGTCAACAATGGCAAGATCGCACGAAACCTTCTCCAACAAACTTTCCAGTGCCCAGGCATGTCCCCAGGCCAGAAGGCGATTGAGATTCTTCACCTTTGCATATAACTCATTGTAACGTTTAGGCTCTATTGGCACTATGAAGTGAGGGCATAGAGCTTTGATCTCTTCCGCCAATACAAGCATATGATTGTCAGAAAGAAGTTTACTATCGCGAACACCCAAAGTAATAAGCCTTTCTTCGGTCTGTCCATCTACAAACACAGCACCAATTACGAGAGGACCAAAATAATCTCCTTTACCAGACTCATCCAAACCAATTCTTGCTTTGCCAGTAAAGTTTGTCGGTGTAATATTGGTTGGTGTTTCGATGAGAGATGATTGAGCAGCCGATCGTGCTACTGGTTGCATGGATAGGGCTTCTCTTGAATACCACCATGATTTTAGTTGGGTCTGCAATTCACCTGGTTTGCCTTGAATCAGGACTTTGCCACTGTTGAAGAAAGCGACTGTGACTTTGGTTATCCCATCAGTTATCCTCAGTTGAAAACCATATTGAATCTCTTTTTCATCAATGATACTCCATGCGTTATTTTGAATGAACTCTCGAAATGCGTCTATGTTTGCTTGTAACTTTGATAAATTCATTTTTGTCTCTCAATTGTCAATTAAGCACGCTTTACTTCTACGATCATGCATGTCCCCGCGTCGATTGCCCCCGGCTCTGCAAGGATGGGATGCCGAACAATCGCTTTTCGCTTTTCAAACAATTCATTCTTGTTGAAATAATACAGGACTCATAGCTCGAAGCGGTAAATTATTGATACTTTAATGCAAATGTTCTATTGTTGCAAGAATATTTTGCCTTAAAAAGTCATCTTTCTCTTGCAAACCGCCTTTATGCATGTTATTCTTCTCGTACAGATGATCTATATTTTGAAAGATCATAGGGGGATATTTCTTAATGGCGCAGGCGGAAGTTGGCATAGTGCCACAACAAGGGGTATTGCTACGACGTGCGCACGAATTATTAGAGAGCTTGGGGAAACCTGTCTCTGAAGATCTCTTGTTGCAACACTTGTTTGGTGTCACACAAGGCGAGGGCAAGAGTAACAAGGCTATCTGGCTTACTTTGTTGCGAAAAACTCTTCGAAGTTCCTCGATGTTCGAAGAGCTTGATGAGCATCAATGGGCGCTTGTTGCATGGCGTAGCACGCAGCGATCTCTTCAAGAAATAGAGTTCGTCATTCTGGATACAGAGACAACTGGACTTCGCCCAGGGTACCACCGGGTCATTGAGCTTGCTGGTATTCGCATGCGTGCAGGTGAGGTGATCGACTCGTTTCAAAGTCTGCTTAATCCCGCTGTTCGTCTACCTGCTTTTATCGTACAGTTTACAGGCATTACGCAGGAAATGATTGCTACCGCACCAAAATCTCATGAAGTGTTCCCGGACTTTCTGAATTTTATTGATGGAGCCATTCTAGTTGGCCATAACATTGGTTTTGATATAGGTTTTCTCTCCTATGAAGCACAACTGCTAGGTTATGATTTCCCTATAGATGGACTGGACACGATTCCTCTGGCACGCCGCTTTCTCCCTACTTTACGACGTTTCAAGCTTGATAGTGTTGCCAACCATCTCAGAATAACTACGGCGAATCGCCACCGAGCTTTGGGAGATGCCAGAGTCACGGCTGCTGTTTTCGTAAAATTACTGGAATTGGCGCAACAGCAAGGTATTCAAACACTTGGACATTTGAGGCACCGTTTGCAATTGCCAGTTGCCTGGAGTGGTGATATTACACAGGCTACCACCACGAAACAAATTGAACAGTTACGGGCGGATGGTAAAATCTCGGCACAATCAGCCACTTTACGACCGACCGGAACACTCTTCCTGAATCCTGCCTGGAAACGAGACTTTTCATCAAGACCAGGTGTATATTTAATGAAAGATTCCTATGGACAAGTCATTTATGTTGGCAAGGCTAAGTGTCTCAAGGATCGCCTTGCATCCTATTACAATCAGCCTCTAGGCTATACACGCAAGATGGATGGCCTTTTACAGAATGTCAAAGAGATTGAAACGCGTGTACTTGGATCTGAGTTAGAGGCTTTACTGGTAGAATCACAACTCATTAAAGAGCTTCAGCCCACATATAACGTCCAATTGCGTAATTATGAACTGTATCCTTTTATCAAAATCGACATTCAACATCCTTTCCCACGAGTGTATGCAACGCGAGAAGTAGCTGCCGATGGCGCTCGTTACTTCGGCCCCTTTCGTAGCCGTCGTATTGTTGATATCACCATCGAACTAGTCCAAAAAGTATTTCCCATTCGTACCTGTACTCGTTCGTTACCACCCCTGGGCAAACCATCTGACCCTTGCCTGCGCCTGCATCTGAATCGCTGCCCCGGACCATGCAGGGGAGAAGCTGCGGCCGATTCAGTGCAATATCATAAAACAATCGAGGAAGTATGTGCTTTCCTTGGTGGAGAGCGCGAAGACCTCCTTGATCGCTTGCGCCGACAGATGTTGGAAGCATCTCATCAGTTGAACTTTGAACGTGCGGCATGGCTGCGCGACACCATCCACAGCGTGGATGAAGTATTAATTGGCCAACGTTTAATTACAGGTGCTGTCGAAGCCAATAACCTTATTATTGTCTATCCTTCAGCCACAGAGCAGCATAACGAGCTTTTCCTGATCCGTCACGGTCGCTTATTAGAGCAGCTTTGTATTCCACATGAATCGACTGCAATGAAAAGCTCTGTCCAAGAACTGCTTCAGAGAGCCGATCTGCTTGGAGAACCACCTGCTATTGTTGGCAAAGCAGAGGTAGACCAGATCAATATTATAAGCCGTTGGATACATTACCATAGCAATGATCGTGCTTTTTTCCCCTTTCAACATGCTTTGACAGACGAGGATGAGAAACGTCTCCTGGCCCAGCGTATCTGGGTAGAAATTGATGCCGTTCGGAATTTGCCAGTTGCTAATACGATAGAGGTAGAGGATAATAGTTGCGACTAATCCAGACAAACAGGACATTTGCCTTTCTCGCCGGGTGGCATCGATGCTCGATGCGCCTCTAGCCTTGATGTATCTGCTCTCTTCCCTCTGGCACACCACGCAAAGACAGTTCATTTGACAGTTACAGAAGATTTTTGGGTGAGCGAAACTGATGAGAAGTACCCATTATGGTG
>DATMNR010000349.1:0-4265 GCA_035568795.1 Ktedonobacteraceae bacterium | reverse complement strand
GTTAACATCCATCCATAAATTATAGTGTTCGGTCGTCTGGAATAAGCAATTGAAAAATATGAAACTAAACAATACAAGTGAAACACGCCAGGCATCGAGAGCTGAGGGTCGCTCTCCATATCTCTTGTGGCTGATCTGGGTGTTATGGTTGCCCTTCATTATTCCTGCCTTTGTCAGCCTCTTCCAGGCTCATCTCACAATTCCGCGTCTCATAGCTATTCTAATTGGCGCCACGCTCTTTCTTGCAATTTATCTCCTGGCATCATGGCACCGAGCGCAAAGCCTTGTTGCCACATCGTCACTTCCAATACATCCAGGAGCCTCGACGTGGTTGACGATTGTTGCCTTAACCGTATTAAGTCTTGTTCTCGTGCTGCTGGGAGGAAGCGCGTGGCTAGGGCTGTTCTTTTATACATGTGGCTATGTCGGAGGGAGTCTCCCAGTTCGTTGGACAATACTTACGGCAATCGTAATCGCACTGCTTGCCACAGCAATTGGTTGGTTTACAGGTATTGGCTGGCTCAATCTTGTGCAAACGATCATTTTCATCCCTGCAATCATTATTATTACAAGAGTTGTAATGTGGTCGATCACAACGAGCTGGGCATTAGACACCGCACGGAAAGAGATAGCCCGTTTAGCCGTAATGACGGAACGTCTACGAATTGCACGAGATCTGCATGATCTCCTGGGACACAATCTTTCACTCATTGCGCTCAAAAGTGAACTGGCCAAACGCCTGGTGAATGTAGCGCCGGATCGGGCGATTGTTGAAATCAGCGACGTAGAGAATGTAGCACGAACAACACTTCAGGAGGTTCGTGAAGCCGTATCTGCTTTTCGTCAACCTACGCTCAAAAGCGAACTCAATGCTGCCCAGGAAATTTTAGCCGCTGCTGGTATCGCCTACCAATTCGATGGTGATGAAAGCCTGGTAGATGCTCTTCCAACAACTATTGAATCCGTTCTCTCCTGGACTGTGCGCGAAGGAGTGACGAATGTCATCAAGCATAGCCGTGCTCATCAGTGTACTATCCGTATGACGCGAAATGCTCAGGTGATCGGTATCGAAGTCATCGACGATGGAGTAGGTGCATCCATCATCAATAGCTCTGACAACGAGGGAAATGGTCTACGTGGGCTTTCGGAACGAGTAGAAACACTTGGTGGACGATGCGAGACATCTTCTGGTGAAGAAAGAGGCTTCTTGCTGGCTGTATCTGTGCCCCTGGCTCAACAGAATCACGATGCGATAATGCATGAAACGATCACAGCCACACTCGCGCAGTCAGTATCAGCAGATCCTCCTGTTGGCTCAGATAGCGTTATAGAGAGGAGTGAGCAGGGATGATTCGTGTGCTACTGGCCGAAGATCAGGCAATGGTTCGCGGTGCGCTTGCTGCTTTACTCGCCCTGGAAGGCGATATCGAGATCGTTGCCGAAGTTGGGCGTGGTGATGAGGTAACGACGGTTGCGTTAGCCACCAAACCAGATGTGGCTTTGCTCGACATCGAAATGCCAGGCTGTGATGGCATCACTGCTGCTGCTGCATTACATTCAAAATTGCCGTCTTGTCGCGTGCTTATCTTAACAACATTTGGACGACCTGGATATCTTCGCAAAGCTATGGAGAGTGGTGTTGTCGGTTTTCTTCTCAAGGATGCCCCTTCTGCCCAACTCGCGACGGCTATTCGCAGGGCGGTAGCTGGTGGGCGCATAGTCGATCCTACCCTGGCCATGGCAGCCCTCAGCGAAGGCAATAACCCGCTTACCGAACGAGAACGTAACGTATTGTCAGCCGCCACGAGTGGCGCGAGTATTTCCGAAATTGCTTCATCTCTCTCCCTTTCCGAAGGAACTGTGCGTAATTACCTCTCTGTAGCCATCCAGAAATTAAACGCTCATAATCGCGTAGAGGCGGCTCACATAGCCGAGCAGAAAGGCTGGCTCTAACGGCTTTTGGTAGAAGTGATGGAAAGGATAAGAGATGCCTACATTCCAGGTTGTAACGAGATCTGTTCAATCGGTTGGCTCGCCGAAGAAGCGCTCAACACGTATGCGTAGGTGGTTGTATAACCTCCTGAGGATCGTGTGTGGAGGTCTCGTCATTGTCGCGATTGCAAACCTGCTATTTATATTCGGTCTTTCCATTTTGTTCTTTCTACTGCTTCCCGTGTGCCTCAGTATCATCTGGACGCCTTCCCAACTCTCCAAACTACTTCATGGTACACTGCTATATGGTGTGCTCACGATAGGCCTGGCAATCATCTACTACAGTGCCATTACCGGGATAGAATTACTCATTCATACTCCTGGATTTGGCTTGCTTTTTCGTTACCATGGTCCCCCCGTTGCTTTGATCGTTGTTGTCACTACGACATTGGCCTGGGCTATTATACTTGCACCTCTTCATTCCTCTGCCCAAACGCTCATTGAGCGACGTTTTAATGTTCGAGATCGAGAAGTGAGAAAAGCTATTGAGGAATTCACTGCAACGCTGCGCGAGGAAATAGATCTCAATCATCTGAGTGATCGCTTCCTCGCAGTTATCCAGCGCACTATGCAACCTTACTCTGTTTCTTTATGGACACGGACCCCCGGCGAAAAACAGAGGCAATCAGGTTCAATGGAACTGATCAATGTTTCTGATGATGATCCGCTCATGGTTTATGTTCTGAGCCATTCCAGCACGTCGAAGGTTGACCGCTTGCAACTGGATTCGCCAGTCTTACAGCAGATGAAGCTCCGTGGGGCCGAAATTATCTTGCCATTAGCCAGCCAGGGAGAACTGCTCGGCCTGTTAATTCTAGGGCTACATCTGAAAGGAGAAGCCTACACTCGTGAGGAATTCATCATACTCGATGCTCTTGCCCCTCAGATTGCACCAGCTCTACGCGTAGCCCAAATGGTGCAGGTACAACAAGCTCAGGTGAGCGAGCACGAACGAATTGAGCAGGAATTACGCACAGCTCAAGAGATCCAACACACCTTCTTGCCCAAAGATGTGCCTGCCCTCTGTGGTTGGCAAATCGTACCATACTATCAATCTGCCCGTGAGGTCGGAGGCGATTTCTACGATTTCCTTCCTTTTGCAGACGGTCGACTTGGTCTGATCATCGGTGATGTCGCTGGTAAAGGTATTCCAGCTGCTTTAGTAATGACTGCTACTCGAACTATGCTGCGTACCGCAGCCCAGGAGACAGCATCTCCAGGTGAGGTTTTCGCTCGTGCCAACGAACTGCTTTATACTGAAATCCCTTCCAATATGTTTGTTACCTGTTTCTTTGCCATTCTCGATCCAACAAATGGTTATATGAGATTTGCCAATGCTGGTCATGACCTGCCGTATCGACGCTGTAAGGAAGGTGTTGCTGAACTAAGGGCAACAGGCATGCCTCTTGGATTGATGCCTGGTTCACTTTACGAAGAACATGAAGTCACCATTGCATCTGGAGAAAGCCTCTTCTTCTATACCGATGGCCTGGTAGAGGCTCATAATCCCCATCGCGAAATGTTTGGATTTCCTCGCCTCAAAACGTTTCTCGAGAATCAACCTGATGGAACTTCACTCTTCACCCTTTTGCTCGGTGAACTCAAAAGCTTTACTGGTGAAACATGGGAGCAAGAGGATGACATAACCATGGTAACGCTGAAAAGAACCCTTCAATAAACCTGGGATTGCTCACGAATGAGTCAAGGAGCTTGAAAGTTTAGCGCTTTCAGCGTGTCATATTCATTCAGGCTCCAATCCCCAGTGTTCTGGTGAACGCCAGAGACTAGATAGTATCAATTCGCGGATAAATAACAGCTCCTTCGGCAGTCTGTCATATAACCTGATGAACAGTGCCTCGTGCGAGAGAAGCTCTTGCTGCCATCCGACACGATCAACCGACATCAGTTCGTAGAACTGTTGGCGTGTGAAGTCTTCCATTCCACGCCAGTCCAGATCCTCGTAGCGCGGCATCCAGCCAATTGGGCTTTCGATACTGATTGCATGTCCACGCGCGCGTTCTACAATCCACTTCAGGATGCGCATATTCTCGCTAAAGCCTGGCCACAGGAAATGGCCCTCGGCGTCTCGTCTGAACCAGTTTACGCTAAAAATGCGCGGCGGGTTCGGCAGTTGCCTACCAAAGTCAAGCCAGTGGTTAAAGTAGTCGGCCATGTGGTACCCGGCGAATGGCAGCATTGCGAAGGGATCGCGGCGCACCTCACCGAGCTTACCAGCCGCTGCCGCCGTCGTCTCCGAGCCCATCGTAGCAGCG
>DATMNR010000348.1:0-9914 GCA_035568795.1 Ktedonobacteraceae bacterium | reverse complement strand
GTGAAGGAGCGCCCGTGCTACTGCGAGTTTTTGTTTCATTCCTCTGCTCCACTTGCCAACCTGATCCTTGCGGCGATCCCAGAGATCGAGGTGAGTGAGCAGTTCTTTGTTGCGTGCCCGTCGTTCTGCGGCAGGCATATGGTAGATGCGCCCGTAAAAGTCCAGGTTGTCTTCGGCAGTCATGCGCTCGTAAAGTCCCGCAAATTCGAGCAAAGCTCCGATGCGGGTACGGATTTCATCCGCATGCGTGCGCGTATCGAAGCCAAGTACGCTGGCCTGACCCTGCGTTGGTTCCAGGAGGCCAAGCAAGAGATGGATGGTGGTTGTTTTGCCAGCACCATTTGGTCCCAGAAAACCAAAGACTATTCCTGCAGGCACCTCCAGTGAGAGATCATCGACCGCTTTGACTGTGTTAAAAAAACGTGAGAGGTGTTCTGTGCGAATGATTGGCCCAGCCATCCAATAAAACTCCCTTTTCAAAGAAGTACTATGTTGCGACACTGCCTTTCTCGATTACCATAGCTAGATGTCAGTCTGTTGCCGTACTTCGCTACGAAACTGAATATTGCTATCTGCTATATTGAATCTATCATATCGCTATTGCACTGTCCAGAGAGCATATCTGGTGATGAGGAGTTAGTTTCTCTCCTTTTTTTGCTTTTAGAGGGGTAGCTCTAGCACTAGTGCTATCTTGCCCCTGGTATCACCTTTGTAGGTATGAGGCCTCTTTCACCCCTTACCGGGGCTGTACCAATGATATCAATGGTTGTGCCAGAAAATACCGCGCATTTTGCGCGGTATGTGAGCGGCATTTTAAATAAATAGAAAAATTGCGATAATTAGTTTTGAGATTTCTAATCGATGGCATCTCTTTTCAAGAAAATATCCAATCATGCCTCTTTATAATGCACACCGTCGATGTAACAGCCTTCGGTAGGTTTTCACGATATCCCTCCTATTTGGTTCGTTTCCACGAAGCTATGTTGGACCCATTCTGTAATATCTTGAATCACCTCTTCAACAACATGCCCTGGCACATTATACGCTGCAGGAGTTGACTTTTCTCCTCCTTCAAACGGCATAAACAGGTGGGAAAGACCAGCATAACTCTTAAACCGCACATCACTACGTCCACCAAGCGCGCTTTTCCAGATCTGGAAATCTTCCATGGTTACCTGGTAGTCACCTTCCCCTTGAAGAATTAGCATGGGTTGTGGTAATCCTCTGGCGATTTCCTCGGGATGATATCCTCGCAAATCTAACCAGTACGCAGGAGACACATTCAATGGCAAATCTGAAGCGGGTGTCGATAAAGACAAGTCTGGTGACTTAACAAGCGCAACTTGCTTCTTGAGTTCATCCAAATATTTCTGCTGTTCCGCCGAAAGCGTTCCAGAAAGTGAGTAAATATAAGAATATTGATCAAGTATTGTATCTTCGAGGGTTCGACACAAACCTGCCAGCACAACAAGGCCTCCAATTCCCGTATCTGCTGCTCCTATACGCGGCAGCAAATAGCCTCCCAAACTGTGACCCAGAACAACAATACGCTGTGAATTGACTTCTGGAATACTGCATAGCAAGGATACAGCTTCCAGCGCGTCGTCGATCGCCTCTTCCTTTACAGTTATGCTGCTAACAAGATCACGCATTTTCTCAGGATACACCTTTGTTCGCTTATCGTAACGCAACACCACAATGCCTTGCGATGCCAGACCCCATGCAATATCGCAGAACGGCTTATTTGGACCAATTGTCTCATCTCTATCATTCGGCCCGGACCCATGCACAAGTAACATTGCTGCAAATGGTCCATCACCTACCGGTACGCTCAGTGTCCCAGGTAAGACCCATTCACCCTTCCCAATCTGCACTTCTCGTTCCATAAATAAATCCTGATTCACATAAGCAGGCGGATCATAGACCGCTGTATACTGTTGCTCTACGCCTCCAACCTGGGTAATATTTAAGCCTACAATCTTATCTTGTTCGTTGAAAGCAACATTAATATCAAGGCTGGCATTTGCAAAAGCGCAGGTCACAATTACAAGTTCAGTAGAGGGTATCTGGAAGATATGCGCTCCAACTTGCTCCTTAAACTTCCCTACCGAAGCCACAAGAGACTGCAATGTCGCCTGGAGTTTTTCCACAGGTAATTGTTGTCTGAGGCTTTCATCTAAATTTTGAACGACTACCTCAAAATCACCCTGGACAAACCAGGTAACCAATTGTTGCGCGATTGAAATTTTATCGTTATCTCTCATGTTCATTCACCTTTATCTTAATCACTGCTTGAGTGTTCGTATCACAGGTCGTCCAATTAGCAGGTACAGTGAGTAACTGCCAACAATAGACGCACTGATAATAACAGTATATGGCCCCCCAATCAAAGCAATCAATGCTCCAGCCGGAAAATCACCTAGAGGGCGCACACCCATAATCAACAAGGTATTGAGACTCATCACTCGCCCGCGCATTTGCGGTGGCACCCTGAGTTGCGCAAGTGTAATCACTGTAGCACCGACCCAATTTTGAGATATTCCGAAGAATACTAAAGCAAGTATGGAGAGCCATAGTGAACGACTTAATGCAAATACAAGCAGAGAACCAGTCCAACAGAAGAGGCCAGTCAGGACTATTATCCCCTTATATTTGAAGTCTCCTAGCGATGCTATCGATAATGCTCCGATTAAAGTCCCCAATCCCGAAGCGGAAAAAAGCAATCCTAATTGAAAAGGAGTGAGGTGAAGTATTTGTGTCGCGAAGATCGGCAGAATAAGCGTTGCAGAAGGTCCAAAGAACAGCAGCGCTGCATACCCAGAAAGAATCCAGGGTAAGACAGAATCCCGCTTCACCGTTCCAAGCGCAGCAAGGATAGAAGCCAGCATCGGCCCGCGCTTCTCCATACTCTGTTCTGCTCTATCTTTCGGTACATGAATGAGGTAAAGCACAATAAGCACGCCCAGGTAGCTCAAACCATTTAAAAAGAAATTCCCAGCATACCCGATCAAGTTGCTAGTCATCCCTAATGCATGTCCTGCATAATTAAATAAGCCAATTGTGATACCACCAAGGGCTGGACCAATCACGGCTGATCCGTTGAATACAATTGATTGCAACGCGATTGCATTCATCAGATCCTCTTTAGGCACGAGGATTGGCACAAGCGAAGAACGGGTTGGCTGATCGAAACTCAAAACTGTGCCAGAGCAGAATGCAAGAATTACAACCATCCACACTTGTATCACGCCTGTGATAGTTAGAATACCAAAAATAAAGGCGAGGAGCATCGACAAACTCTGCGTTACTAGCAGAAAACGTCGTTTATCAACACGGTCAGCAACTCCACCCCCGATAAGTGCAAACAAAAAGAATGACGAAGCCTGCGCCAGTGCGACGAAACCTAGCGCAATGGACGATCCATTCGTTATTTGAAGGACAAGCAGACTTTGTGCAATAATCTGCATCCATGAGCCAATCGATGAGACGATCAGGCTGATCCACAACAGACGATAGTCTCTATATCGTAAAGCACGAAAAGTCTGCAATCTGAACCTTGGTGAAGTAGGAGATTCTCGTTTATCAGTGGTAGCGATAGATTTGGACATAATTGCTAATGCCTTGCTGATCTAATTGGATAGTATTGCTACATCAAGTATACGATGTTCGCGCAAGGCAATTGATGCTGATTAACAAACTAACCCTGACACTCGTAGGCGCCGATTTATCGGCCCTCTTGGTACGTGTTATGATGTCCGCATTACAAAGTTAATCAGCATTAATAATCCGCCTCTTAAAGGCTCTTTTACTTATCGAGCACTTTAATCGTTTCTGTACGCAATCTTTCAATAGTCGCACCCCTTCGTTCCAGCACCCCCACCGCAATACCTTCACCTTCGCGCACTAGACCTAACAAAAGGTGCTCAATGCCAACATAATGATGCTTTATACGTTGGGCTTCATCTTTGGCGAGTTCGATCGTTTTTTTAGCACCTGGAGTAAATGCTATTTCATCTGAGAGAATGCGGTCTCCACTATCAATAATGCCTTCAATCGTTTCACGAACCTCGTTTGTATTTATTTCCAGATTATCTAATACTTCAGAAGCAACCCCTTTACTTTCTTGGATAAGAGCCAGAAAGAGGTGTTCGGTACCAATATAGTTATGCTTAAAATACTGCGCTTCCTCCTTGGAACGACTAAGCACACGGAGGAGTTGCACAGTAAATATGTCAAGATTTTCGTCTTCAACTATCTGGATCTCACTCTGGGTATAGTTTTTTTGAGCGAACCCGGGTTGGAGACGCCAAAAAGTTTCTAATTTCAAAATGCTATCACGCAGATTTTTTTCACGCTTACCCAGCTCAGCAGCTTGTTCATAATCTTTCTGTTGAAGTGCCAGTTCCTTCTCTTGCACGATTGACGCAACCACATTTTGGGCTTCTTTTATTAACTCTATCATTAACTGTGGCACCAATCCCGTTCGTGGCTCTTGTATCTTGTATGATACACCCGCCTGACCGAGCACTTGAATTGTCTGGGTGCGCACATTCTCAAGATCAACTCCCAGGCTTTTCAATACACCTGCGGCAATTCCTTCCCCTTCACGTACCAACCCAAGCAGAAGATGTTCAGTACCAATATAGTGATGATTCAGGCGACGAGCTTCGTCAACGGCCAGCTCGATCACCTTCTTGGCACGCGGAGTCAAACCAATTTCACCTAAGACGATGCGATCTCCCCGGCCAATAATAAATTCAACGGCGCTGCGAACTTTATTCAGCTCTACACCGAGGTTACTCAAAACTTTTGCGGCAACGCCCTCGCCTTCGCGCACAAGACCGAGCAGAAGATGCTCAGTACCTATATAATTATGTTGGAAACGCTGAGCTTCTTCTTGAGCAAGACTCAAGACTTTCCTTGCTCGCTCGGTGAACTTATCAAACCTGTCACGTTCATTCATGATTGTTCACATCTCTTGCAGTAACGCCCGGCTAAACTCTTTTTAAATTATATACTAAGCTACTTGAGCGAGTACGCATTCCTATGAATCCTAAAATGCACTTCTGCGGGCACTATGAACGCGGAAAATTCAGAACATTCTGGATCTTTCTTTCTAAGGGCATATTGCTTATAAATACATCAATATATTGGACCTCAATTACTTGAGACATTGCCATCACTTTTTGTCTTCCTCCAGCCGCATATACAATTCCACCCCATAAATGCGCCAGAAATAGTGGTTCATAATAACTTTCAGAAGTATGTCCCAATGCAGTGTACCAGGCCCTTCCACCTTCAAACTCGTGATACCACGCAATAGGATGATCAGCACCCATAGTTCCACCCTTGTACGTTCTCTCGTCGATTGTCATCAGTACATTGACTCTTCCACGAGGATTTGTGGCAAAGTTGTACCACTCATCGGTACGAATCCAGATCGCAGGCAACATCCTAGTAGATGGATGAGTTCTATCAGTTACATGAATTGTCGCCTTCACGATCTTTGAATGTCCGTGGATACGATCAAAATATGCTCCCACAAGACCACCATACCATAACCAGTCGTATTCAGTGTCGCTTGCAGAATGTATGCCTGCATAGCCACCGCCTGCTCGAATATAACGCTCAAACGCAGCCTTTTGATTACCATTAAGTATAGTACCAGTAGTAAGCAGGAAGACAACAGCATCATAGCGTGCCAGATTTGCATCGGTAAAAACACTGGCGTCTTCAGTAAAATCAACCGCATAGTTATGTTCAGAAGCAAGCTTTTGGAGAGCTATTTTCCCATCTTTGATCGAGGCATGACGAAATCCACCCGTCTTGGAAAAGACGAGCAACCTCTTAGAGCATGAATCATGAGTATTAGGAGTGATGCTTCCGCCAGCATTAGTCTGCTGCCCATTGCATGTAACTCGTGATGTAGTAGCAGTGGTTGTTTGTACGAGGTTACAACTTGCAACAACTAACATTGTTGCCGCAAGCAAAAGTACAAGCGATGGAGCTATCAGCCAGGGCTTCTTAACCATGATAATTATTTAAAAAATCTTCCATCAACTTCTCTCTATATAATATTGCAAATCCTATCCGGTATAACCACACACTCCTACCCTTGGAGAATTCACCACAGGTAGTAACATTTCAGCATCGTCACCACTCTTTTTCACACACTTTTTGCTGCAAAATGCGTTCTCCTCTACATCAAAATACCCTCCAACAACAAAGTTAGCAGGTTTCCCACACATTTTGCACAACATTACAGGTTCGATATTCCGGGCTAGAATTTCGATTGTATCCTCGTCTTCGTCTTGATCTTGAAATACTCCCTCGCGTTCGGATAACAATTTGAGCGTTAGATCGGTCGAAGATCCAAAATCGTATTCGTAAGAGAATTTTTGACCAATCTTGAGTACTTTTTCGAGAGATACATCCAGACTTCGATCCTCCACCATTTCAAGAATCGCCTCTAATACCTGGGACTGAAAATAACGTTCTCGGTAGGCATCCCACTCTTCTTGCGAATGTGGAACCCCTTTTTTGGGGATTGAATTCAGCGTGTCTTTCAGATAACTAACAAGATCATCGATAGTCTCAAACTTCTGAAATTCAGAGAGAAAATTTTTGGGTAACATTTTCAAGTACTCAGGTGGAAAAGTCTGAAGTAATTCTCCAACGTTTAACTTCTCTTCCTTCTCTTCCTCTTCAATTTCGGCCTCTTCATCAGTTGTATCCCCTCCTAAGTAGAAGTAATCCTCGGGTTCTGATGAGTAGGAAGTTCCCCCAATTGTGAATTCGCTCAGATGTCCGCAACATTCTAACCAGATAGCCCTGAGAAAATCATCCAGGACTTCCAGATTATCAGACGCAGCCATTTCTAAATGCATCCAATATTGGGGATTGTAACGCCCTTCAACCAGGATATGGAAAAACCTGGTTTTCTTTTGTGCAGGCGCGCTTTCTAGCTCGGTCGCAATTTCAGTAGCCCTCTGCTTGCAATATTTCAAATGTTGGCTCATCTTCGATTTTTCAAACTCAACTTTGCAAAAATTGCACACGCCTTTTGAAACTTCTTTGGTTGCAGCTTTGTTTGGCATCCTTTTTCCTCTCAAACTCATCTTAGAAGGTCAGTCTTCCAAATTTTACTCCTGCAGCAATTACTTTGGTGATAGAAACTAATTCCTGGGTTGTGGGAGATAAGGACCATTAATTTGTTCAAAACGTGGACGATAACGTGTGGAATGATAATTCTCAGGGTTCACCCTGCGAGCATGTAAGTCCTTACCAGGAATGTCCGTGCAGATGAATACGCCATTTCGGTGTGCGGCCATTACTCCATGAGTGCCAGTTTCAACCAGGCTCATAATCAAATTGGCATAATAGATAGCCATATGCTTATCATAGACATCAGGTTCGCCACTACGCAAAAAATATGTTAAGTCAATTGGCAAAAAGCGAATTCCAGGCAAGCGTTGTGTGAGCTGATCAGCCAGGAATTCAGCCACGTTAGCTTTTTTTCGATGGCCATATGCATCAGGCAGACCGACCTCGGGTACCGGTATACCAAAGTTTGCTCCCTCCGAAAGTACCACAGTTGAATAGTTATGTGGATTCTGCCGATCCTCTACTATCAAATCAGCCAGGATATCAATGCTGACAGCGACTTCTGGAATGAGCAAGCGATCAGCCCAGGTAACGACTGCCGTTTCGAACGCTGTAAAACCAGCATCTCGACCAAACAATCGAAATAGTATCGTTTCGCTATGTGACCCAGCCGTAGATCGAATACGATTAATAAATTCTGCTGCTCTATTAATCGCTGTCTGAAAACCAATACAATAATCCGTACCTGGCACATCATTATCCATTGTTTTAGGTATACCCCATACAGGTACACCTCGTGCTGCAAGTATCGCTCCATAGCTTAAGGTATCATCTCCACCTATCACTACCAGGCCATCCAATTTCAGAAAATCCATATTCGCTAAAACTTCAGCAGTCAGGTCAACACGGTCATCTGGCGACAGGCCCTCAGAGTAGGACTTCAAATGTGGTGGAAGGTCGCTTACCTGAACACGAGCCGGATTGGTACGTGATGATTGCAGGAAAGTGCCTCCATGCCTATCGATTGTACGCGTATTGAGCCTATGTAAAGGCATGAGATACCCTTCTTGCCATGTGATGGGTACTTCAAAATTGTAGACCTGAGACTCTATACTATGTGATCTATTTAAATAAGTGATACCTCTCCACCCTTCACGTAGCCCCGTAAGATGGATACCCATTGATTCCGTGCGATAGGCAAGTGCTTTAATAGCAGCGTTTAGCCCAGGCACATCACCACCACCTGTAAGTACCCCTAATGAACGAACCGAACTTTGTATCTTACCTGGCATAAGTTGAACCCTTTCTAGCTTGTGTTTTTTCCCAAATTAGTATCTCATATAGATGTTATTCAAGCAACTACTTATTGACAGGCATACTAAAACAATGCATACTGCCTACAGATGAGAACAGCACTTCAAGGGTAATGGAAAGAGTCATGAGCCAGAAAAATAAAACGCTCAGAGGCATACCTTATACTACATTACGCCGTCTACGATACACTCCTACATATTTCTTCTTGATCTGGCGCTGGACGTTCTGGTTCTATGCTCTAGTATGGATTATAGTGGTGCCCGGTAGGCCAAAATCCTTCCTATTCATTCTCCTCGCTATTACTTTCATTCAATCCTTACTTGCTACTCTTTATACTCCAGTATTCAAGATATATTTTCCCAATTTGCCACTCAAAAGCAAGAAAAAAAAGCACAAACAAAATAGTTGGCAAAAAATCAGATCTGTTCCTCATTTCCTGTTGAAGCGAAATAATCTGCAACCACTTGCTGCTGACGAAGATGCAGAAATAATCCCTCCCATCGGTCGATCAAATAACCCCTATAGGGATATTGCAATCTATGGTACCGACGTAATCATTTGTGGACTTGTGATGTACTTTAGTGCTATTGTGGGAACTCCTCCCTTTGGCGATGGTTCACCATTTTATCGCTATGGATTCTCATCAATATTTGCAGCGGCATTCGCCTATCGGTATCGGGGAGGCCTGGCAGCTGCTATTGGTTACGATTTATTCGTAGTGCTTGGGTTATTCTTCCCACCTCCTATGGCTCACCTGCCCTATACTCTCACGCCACAAGAACTACTAGGTTCAATACTAGATGCGCCACTTATCGCAATCTTAACTGCATATATGACGACTTTACTTAATAGCCTTACACGCCTCAAAAGACGTGAGCAAGATAGTGTTCGTAGGCAACGGTCATTATTACGTGTGAGCGAGACATTAGTTGCCGGAGCCAGCAACATTGAGCAGCTGTTACTACAAAGTGTTAAACAGATTCGGCAGGGTGGACATTTTGAATATATCATCATCGCGATGATTTCCTATGGAGAAAACCCTGATCATTCACATCCCCAGATAGAAACAACTGTCGAGTCTGGGCAGGTTGAAGCATCGCCAGCCAAAACAAGCAAAGATGTAATTCATCAAGTGGCACAATCAGGGGAAAAACTGATCAAATTCGAGCCACAGCATAGAGAAGATCAGGTTGCATCAATTGGCCTGGCTCGTCTCTATCTACCTTTTAAAAAAGAGGACCAGGTATACATGGTAATCGGGGCAGAAATGAGTCGTAAAACACCACTGGAAGAAAGGCAAGAGAACTTTTTAATAATTGTAGGAACACAACTTATGATGGCTCTAGAGAATATGCTCCTGACCGAACAGGCGGCTGACCTTGCCGCTGCTGCTGAACGAGGTCGTATCGCACGTGAGATTCATGATGGTATAGCACAACTTATCTACATGTTGAGTCTGAGTAGCGAAACATGCGTTGCCCTTCTAAGGCGTATTT
>DATMNR010000347.1:0-5476 GCA_035568795.1 Ktedonobacteraceae bacterium | reverse complement strand
TCTCCCAATCGTCACATTGCGTTTGGCCACGGCATTCACTTCTGTCTCGGTGCTCCCCTGGCGCGCCTGGAATCTAAGATTGCGCTCAGGATCATGCTTGAGCGGCTGCACGAGATACAAAGAGTCCCTGATGTGCCACTTGAAGCAACCGAGGCTTTTATTCTCTTAGGGGTGAAGCAATTGCCTGTAGTCTTTAAGGGGAATTAACGACTGCTTTCGCTTATGTCGTTTCTTAACTCTTGATATCTAACGGCTCTGGTCTGCAAATTGCCACCAGAGACATGTTCCGACCAGGCCTACCAGTCCAGTTATGATAACGATCAGATAACTGATCGGTTCAAGATGCGAACTTTGGCTTCCCATATCTTGAGTGTACAAACCTGGCACGGACCAGGGAAAATAGCTTCCCCACCCGGCTATTGCAACCAGATTTGCAAGTATCAGGATAAGTATGACTACTCCCATTGGCAGCAGATATCCTCGTCCTACGCTGGCGAAGAATGCGACCGGAAACACGTCAATCATTACGAGAAAGGCGGTAATCACCAGGGTAGTAATTCCCTGTGCAAAAAGTCCGCTCGTCCCCTCTGGCAGGCCAATCAATGCACCCAGGACGAGGCCGACGATGATGACCATGACCGTCACTGCTACACACCAGAGTGCAACCACAATGTATTTTGCCATTAGAATGGTCACGCGAGAAACCGGTACAGCAAGCAGGTCCTTTAATGTGCCATCGGCACATTCACGTCCAAACACCCAGCTCATCATAAAGCTAAAGAAGATAAGTCCAACAGCCGCTACCATTTGAGCAAGCAGACTAAGATAGGACGGCCAATTGGCGGATCGTCCCAACAGATTTGCCTTGGTACTGATCAGACCGACATTCCGAGCGAATTCAGGATTTTTCACGACGAACATTAAAAATGCGCCCACGAGAGGCAAAAGCAGGAATCCTAGAGCTGTGAACAGAGGCATTCGAGAGCGGGTTGCTTTGCGCATTTCAATCCAAATGGCATGAGTAAGATCATTCATCATTCTGTCCTCCACTCATTCCAACAAGTCTGAGGAAATACTGCTCTAGTTCCTCTTCTTCTACCAGCACCTGTGTGGGCGGAACCCCAGCATGAACGAGCAGGCTAACAATGGTATCAGGGTGTTCGACCGAAGGGAAATCTTTCAGCTCAAGGGTACTGTCCCGAAGGATTTCGACAGGATGTCCGGAAGTGGCCAGCGCCATGCGAGCTGCTTCCATGTCTCGCGCTCGTAATAGGAGCCGCCTGCGTCGATTCTGCTCTAGCTCATTGACATCCAGTTCCTGGAGCAGATATCCATTGTGAATGATCCCAATACGTTGGGCAAGCCGAGAAACCTCGGCCAGGATATGGCTCGCCATAAAGACCGTCACTCCCTGTTCGTGAGTCAGTTCGAGCAGGAGCTCTCGAATCTCGACGATACCAGCAGGATCGAGGCTGTTAGCTGGCTCATCCAGAATAACCAGCCTGGGAGCATGCAAAAGAGCTTTGGCCAACCCCAGCCGCTGAGCATTGCCCTGAGAAAGAGTACCAGCTCGCCGATCAGCATATGCTGCCAGTCCCAGGCGCTCGATAATGCTAACTACAGCTTTAGAGGACGTGCCAGGGTGCAAGCGGCGGGCAACTTCCAGGTTTTCACGGACCGTTAATTCCTGGTAGTAGTGAGGTGTCTCCACAAGGTATCCGACCGATGCCCAGGGTTTACGGCTCCCCAGGCGAACCTTTGTTTGAAGCACTTGAGAAGTTCCCCAGGTTGGCTTGATCATTCCCAGCAGCATGCGAATGGTTGTTGTTTTCCCTGCGCCGTTTAAGCCCAGGAAAGCGTAGATTTCTCCTTCAGCTACTCGCAGGGAGAGGTGTTTGACGGCGGTGACCTTTCCATACCGTTTCCCTAGATTCTCGGTCTCAATCGCCAGGTTCATGCTCGGTCTCCTTCATCTGTGAGGGCATGGTTTTGTTAGGCTGTTGATTTTGGAGTTTGACCTCACCAAGACAGAAAGCCGCGACCAGCTCCAGGAACACATCGACACCACCACCAAGGCGAAACGCACCATAATCGTCCTCATGCAGGGTGCTTAGAATGAGTGGATACAGCAAGGTGATGATATCATCTGGCTTTGCCTGGATGGGTATACCTGCTTTTCGGCAATGAGCGATCAACTCATCCAAGAACACCCGATCGTTCGCTAGATGCTCCTGAAATTTTTCTGGAGGAGTCCTTCTAAAGATCAGGTCGTAATCACTGCCCGTGAGAAATTGCAAGATGGGAATCGTTTTCAGGAGGCTAAAACCTTTTTTCAAAATCGCAAACATGCGGGCTCGTGGTGAGGGCCCTGGCAGGTCGACAGTCGCTAATATATCCTGGCGGAAGTGCTGTTCAGCTAGTTCTGCGACATCCATGAAGAGCGCTTCTTTGGACTCATAGAAAAGGTAAAAAGCCCCTTTTGAGATCCCGGCAGCCTGGGCAAGTTCCTCTATACTGGTCTTTTTCAAACCGTACACTGAAAACAATTTGTATCCCTGCTCAATGAGCCGTTTGCTGATCAAATCTTTTTCGTGTTCAGTAAAAGCTTTTGGCATGCCTTACTCACCATTTGTCCATATGACTATAATATTTTTATGTTCACAGAGTATGATACCATGGATTGTTTCTTGGGGCAAGGGATCCGGATAAGATACCAAAAAGAGCGTAGGTAAAAGTGCCAACGCTCTTCTTTTTTTCTCATACCGATAGGTGTTGCCAATTCGCCGTTGACTCTCATCTTAGCCATCAGTCAAACTGATATATGAGTAAGTTAGAGAGTAGACTTGCATGTGCCTAACTCCTGTATCGTCTAACGCTCCTGCCATACCATAGCAAGATGGTCCCTTAGCTCATACCAGGGAGATGAAAGGCTAATAGGCCATATCCATTTCCTACACCTCCCAGGACATAGACCACACCGTTGACTACGACAGCACTGGTATAACATGTGTTGCCGCTCCACTTGAGTGTGCCCGTCACCGCATCCAGGGCATACAGCTCATTGTGAGAGCTGGCATAGACGACACCGTTGGCGACTACCGGGGAGGTATCGATAGTAGGATGGCTCCAATCCAGGGTCAATCCAGATACGTTGGAGGTAGTGAGAACGTTTTCATAAGGATTGTTTCCCAAGTGAGATGGCCCGAAGCCGAGTTGAGTCCAGTCCGTCCGAACGAGGAAGAGTGCCAGGGTCGTCAATCCACTACTTTGACCTGTCGCCCGCACGGTATGGGTTCCAGGCAACGCTGTCTTCGGTACTGTCACCTGTAAAACAAACTGTCCAGTGGCATCGGTGGTAATACTCCCTATCTGCGTCGTATCATCAAAGTACGCGAGTACCGTTTCATTCACACCGAACCTATTGCCTTGGAGCTGCATACTTGCTGTAGGCGGCCCGACCTTTTGCGAGAGCCAGACACGCGGGCCAGCCGCCTGGGCTGCTCCTCGGGAGGAGGTATAGAGACCCAGCCCGGTGGCCAGGACAAGTAGCAATAGCATTGACAAACCGAGACACGAGCGTGTTGAGAAGCGCATAAACAATCCTCGCTTACTAGAATGGTGCCTCGCTACGAGAATACCTGCATGCAGCTCAGCTCCATTGGTTTCATTGGCGTGAGACACATTCACAGCATTACTTCTACTATGACAGTACGAAAAAAGGCTGAGAAGAGGAAAGTGATAGAGATTCGGTTACGATTGCGTTATGGTTGTGCAAGTTGGGTTATAATTTTCAAGTTCTGTATTCACTTCATGTTTTGATTATTGATTGAGAGGTATTGGGAACAAACCTGATGTTTCATGAGTGTGATAACATCTAACACAAACGCGACATGTGCGACAAATGATACAAACCGCATTGATAGTATACAAACAAGGAGACAGACTCGATGCCCGAAGCAACACCTGAATTCAAGCAACAACTACGAGTGGCTTTTGATTCAATAGAAGAGGGGCAGATATTCACATTTCAACGCACGTTTACGGAGGGGGATGTCGCGCTTTTTTGCGGCGTTACAGGGGATTATAACCCCTACCATATTGATGAGACATTCATTCAAAGTAGCTGGTTTGGTCGGCGGATTATTCCTGGTTTGCTAACAAGTAGCATGATTACGCATATTGGTGGCATGATTGGTTTCCTTGCTTCGGAGATGCACTTTAACTACCTGGGTCCTGTCTTTATCGGTGACACGATCACCTGTACGGTGACTTTCGCAGAGAAAGACATGGAGAAACGTCTATTTCATGGGATTGCAAGTTCGGTGAACCAGGATGGTGTTGAGGTGCTGCAGGCGAGATTTAGTGGGTTTCCAGCTCAGGTGAGATTGGCCAGGTGATAGAGAAGTTGAGTGGCATAATGTGGTATTCTTTTTGAAGAGCTTCTCTGCTCCACATGTTCCAACCAATTTTTTAAAGGAGATGCAATGGACATCGATGTCAGAACCCAACAAGGCGTGGTGCGAGGTAGAATGGATGAAGGAGTAGCAACATTTAAAGGAGTCCCTTACGCAGCGCCGCCTTTTGGGGCCAATCGTTTTAAACCGCCTCAACCAGCTGAGCAATGGGATGGTGTGCGCGAAGCGTTCAATTATGGTCCGACAGTTCCCAAGCCCCCATATTTTCCACCTTTCGATGCAATTATTCCGGAGCCAGCAATCCCTGGTGAAGACTGCTTAAACCTCAATATCTGGACACCAGATGTTGGGCGAACTGGACTGCCTGTTATGGTCTGGATCCATGGAGGGGCATTTTCTAACGGTTCAGGCGCAGTACCAAGTTATGAAGGTAGTCGATTCGCCCGTGATGGAGTTGTATGTGTTACCATCAACTATCGACTCGGTGCGGATGGCTTCCTCTTTATGGGTGATGGCATTTCCAATCTTGGTCTGCTCGACCAGGTTGCGGCGCTCGTATGGGTGCAGGAGAATATTGCGGCATTTGGTGGTGATCCGAATAATGTCACTATCTTCGGTGAGTCGGCCGGAGCTTTTAGTATCTCAACACTCCTATCAATGCCTCGCGCGAAGGGTCTTTTCCGTAGAGTTATTCCTGAAAGTGGAGCAGGCCATCATGTCCTTTCACCTGCCACCGCTCGACGTGTTGGCGGGTATCTTGCTGAAAAACTTGGGGTAGCAGCAACGCGAGAAGCCATCGCGGCAGTTCCGGTTGACCGCCTGTTAATGGCGCAGGTGGAATTGAGCGGAGATGCTTTCGCGAATCCCGACCCAGGGCGTTGGGGTGAGGTGGCAGGCAACCTGATGCCATTCGAGCCTGTCGTCGATGGGGACATACTTCCAGCGCGTCCAATTGACAGTATTGTTGCCGGGGCTGGTGCAGGTGTGGATGTCTTGATAGGAACCAATACCGACGAGAATCGGCTATTCATGGTGCCTGGTGGTGCGATCAACTACATCAA
>DATMNR010000346.1:0-4539 GCA_035568795.1 Ktedonobacteraceae bacterium | reverse complement strand
TTGTACAATTTAGGTACCATCACGGGGGATTAAAGCAGTAGAAGGACGAATTATTATGGCTCCGACAACTGAAGCTGTATGGCAAGAATTCAACATAGGACTCAAACTCTTCATCCTTAAATATGTTCAAGATGAACCGAGTGCAGAAGATATTCTGCAAGATGTCTTTCTGAAGATACATACTCATATTGGTAATTTGAAAGAATCAGATAAACTTCAAAGTTGGATTTTTCAAATAGCACGCAATGCAATTACCGATTTCTATCGCGCACACAAATTCATGTTTGATCTCCCTGTTGTGGCCTATGTTCCAGAAGATCCATTTGATGACGTTGTTAGAGATCTACTTCCTTACGTCAAAAAACTTGTTGACAGCCTTCCCTATGATTACCGGCAGGCTCTCCTTCTGACAGAATACGAAGGTCTTAGCCAAAGGGAACTTGCTCAAAGACTGGGCTTATCTATTTCTGGTGCCAAGTCAAGAGTTCAACGTGCGAGAGAAAAAGTCAGACTCATGTTACTCAACTGCTGCCATTTTCAGTTTGATGGGCTGGGAAGAATTATTGATTACCAGCCGAATTGTGATTGCTGTGCGAATCAAGATTGTGCTACGGGATGTCAGTGACGCAATGTACGAATACCCTCGCGTCCTTTTTGGAGAAAGATCGTCTACCTGATACAACAGTAAAGAAAAGTGTCGATCCTTGATTTGTCTCAAGTGTTCTCCAACTTTTCAATGCTAAATGCGCATCAATATATGAGAAGGGACAAAGAAATGAATACCGTTCCGGAGAATGATGAAAAATTACGTGAGGCCGTACGCGAGCGTTATAGTCGTACAGCATTAGAGGTCTTACATACAGGCCAAATAACTGACGATAGTTGCTGTAGCAGTAGTTGTTGTGGTACCGGAGATAGTGATCTCGTGACCAGTGACCTCTATAGTAGTGCGGAATTGGATGAGTTGCCAATCACAGCGACTCTTGCCTCTCTTGGTTGCGGTAATCCGACGGCCCTTGCCGAATTGAAACCTGGTGAGAGAGTTCTTGACCTTGGGAGCGGCGGAGGGATTGATGTGCTGCTATCAGCGAAACGTGTTGGTCCTAAAGGGTTCGCTTATGGACTGGATATGACCGATGCTATGCTCGAACTGGCCGAATTCAATCGTGTTGGGGCGAATATTGAAAATGTGCGCTTTCTAAAAGGTGTAATTGAGAATATACCATTGCCTGCTAATGCGGTCGACGTCGTAATCTCAAATTGTGTAATCAACTTGTCGGCCGATAAAGGGCAAGTATTACACGAAGCATACCGTGTGCTTTCTCCTGGAGGACGATTTGCCGTCTCGGATATTGTTTTTCTTGGCCATTTTCCATTGGCTATTCGAAACGATCTTGAAGCCTGGGCTGGTTGTATAGCGGGTGCACTTGAAGAGGAAGTATACAGGCAATTGTTAGCTGAAGCAGGCTTCGTTCATATCGGAATTGAGGTTACAAGACGCTACTCACTACAGGATGTGGCCGATAGTGGTGGAGCTTTCTCTATAACATCTCTTACAGAGAGAGAACGTGCTGAAATAGATGGCAAATTTGTGAGTGCGTTTATCCGTGCTCAAAAGCTATTATAGCTTGGTTGGATTAGTAGAGGTTTAGTCAATAAGAATTATCCGAGAGATACTGCTAGTATCTCTCGGATAGAAGTTTTTAAGTATCTCAAATTTTTTCCTCGAAATTTTCCTTGACTTTTTGGAATTCACTGTGTATACTTCTAACAATTTGAAAACGTAAGATAATTGTTCCACTCTGTGGAAAAGGAATGTGATTCTTATGTCTCTCAGGCACTGGATACAAATGCAAGAAATGCTCAAGCGGCGGAAGCGCTGCCTGATCCATCCCATTGATGGACCTGGTGCCGTTCATTCGAAGATTCTTTCTTCCTCACCTCACTTTTAGAGATGAGGAATTTTTTTTGCCCTTTTTGATCTCTGACTGTGCTTCACAATGTAGTCAAGTACAGAGTTTCAGAACAGTATAGGCCTTACCTGTTATGCAGATCAGAGAAATAGGGCTTACCAGTTGAACTGTTGTCATTTAAGAAAGGAATTTAGAAACCTATGAGTGCGATGAAACTTACTTCGTCATCTGAGAGCACAAATCAATTGTTGGATATGGAGCAATTACGCAATCGACATATGCTGGTACGCTCACCTGATATGGCAGCATTGATCCGCTTGCGCGGTGCATTGCTGAAGGCAATACGCAATTTCATGGAGTCAGAGGATTTTGTTGAGGTCACAACACCTACCATCACAAGCCTGACGGGCGCGTGTGAAGATTTTTCGACGCTATTCCCGCTAGAATACTTCGGCAACAAAGCCTTTTTGACACAAACAGCGCAGTTGCACCTGGAACCACTGGTTCACAGCCAGACACTGCGGCGTGTCTACTCAATCAATCATAGCTATCGTGCCGAGCCTCGTGCTGACCACCGTCATCTTACCGAGTTTGTGCTTGTTGAGCCGGAAATCGGCTTTGGGAACCTTCAGATACTTCTGGATTGTGAAGAGCGGTTGGTGAGTCACATTGTCAAGATGGCACTAGAAACGCGCCGTAAAGAGCTTGAGTTGTTAGGTGCTGACATTGCGATGCTTGAAACCATCAAGCCGCCTTTCCGACGCATCACGTACACGCAGGCTGTTGAGCAGCTCAATAAAATGGGTATTATAACGCAATGGGGTGATGATCTGGATCGCAAGCGTGAGATTGCTATTCTGGAATGGACTCAGTTCCCCACTTTTATCACGCATTATCCAATTGAGCTGAAATTCTTCAATATGCGTCAGAACCGTGAAGATGAGCGAGTGGTTAACGCAGCTGATCTCCTGCTACCGGGTGTTGGCGAAGTTTGCGGTGGAGCTGAGAGAGAGGAAGATCCTGTTCGTCTGCGTGAGCGTCTTATGACTTCTGTTGCCATGAAACATTTACTGGAGGCTGGTGGCAGCGCTGAGGACTATGAGTGGTATCTACAACTACGCGATCAGGACTCAATCCCCTATGCAGGCTTCGGCATGGGTTTTGAGCGACTGGTGCAATTTATCACTAGCAGTGAAAGTTGCTTGAACTGCGTTGAGTACCCGCGCAACAGCGTCCACTACATGCCTTAGTATGCAAAACTCCGAGTTATTGGATATGTTCCAACATCTAGGCGTCGTCTCGAACGGGCACTTTGTGCTCAGTTCGGGACGACACAGCAACGAATACTGGGAAAAGTTTCGTTTGCTTGAGTGGCCTCGTGTAACAGAACAACTATGCAGTCAAATCGCCAGCCGGTACAAGCTGAGCGATATCGAAGTAGTAATTGGCCCAACGACGGGTGGTGCGTTACTTGCACAGGAGGTGGCGCGTCAACTGGATGCGCGCTGCCTCCTTGCTGAACCAACATCTGTCGGTGGACGAGAGCTACGCCGTGGCTTTGTCCTGCATACATCTGAGCGTGTGCTGATCGTGGATGACGTGCTTACTACAGGTCTTTCATTGCGAGAAACGTTGAATGCAATCGAACAATTTCAACCGGAAATCGTTGGCATAGAAGTACTCATGGATCGTAGCGGAGGCGATGCTATTGCTCAATTTGGAGTGTCTTGTCACGCTCTCCTCACGGTCTCAGCACAAACTTATTATTCGGAAGATTGCCCAATGTGTAAAATGGGTGTTCCTATAGTCAAACCAGGTACACGAAAAATATGAACTATGAACTTTCTCGATAAATTACTGGCAGTTTCTCGTCAACAGAATAGCCTGCTTTGTGTGGGGCTGGACCCAGAACATGAGCGTTTACCTTCTCGGTTGCAAAGCATGCCTGTAGCCAAAGCGGTAACTTACTTTTGCCAGGCCATCATAGAGGCAACCTCGCCATATGTGTGTGCGTTCAAACCTAACCTTGCTTTCTTTGAAGTGCTTGGACCTGAAGGAATGTATGTCTTTCAGAACGTACTCAAAGCAGTTCCGGAGCATATACCAATCATAGTCGATGCCAAGCGTGGAGATTTGGGAAATACTGCGCGTAACTACGCAGCCGCAATGTTTGATGTTTATGGTTGCGACGCTGTAACCGTCAACCCATATTTGGGTTATGATAGCGTTGCCCCATTTTTAGCGTATGAAGATAAAGTTATTTTTTTCTTATGCCGCACATCAAATCCAAGCGCTTGTGATTTTCAAGATTTGTTGGTATGTGAAGAGAATGGACAGAAAAGGGTCCTCTATGAAGAAATAGCACAACGCGTCCAATTGTGGAATGGGATCGGCAATTGTGGTTTAGTAGTTGGCGCAACCTATCCTCAAGAACTATGTACCATTCGCTCCATGTGTCCAGAAATGCCGATTTTGATCCCTGGTGTGGGAGCGCAGGGTGGTAATCTAGAGGCTTCTGTAATGGCGGGTGTGGATGCATCAGGAGAAAGAGCAATAATTTCAGTTTCTCGCGCAATATTGTATGCCGGTGACGGTGATGATTATGCTGTTTCTGCAGCTAACGAGG
>DATMNR010000345.1:0-3503 GCA_035568795.1 Ktedonobacteraceae bacterium | reverse complement strand
GAGACTGCCTGGTAGGAGGTTGAACCTGCCGCTATCCCCAGATCATTGTTGACCCCTTCAGTCCAACGTGTATCAGGTTGGATAGTAAGCGAAATGGGATTGAGTGTACTGGAACTTAACAAGTACTGGATAGTAATGTTGCAAGCATTAACCGGATCGGGGTTTTGAATGGTCAGGAATTCAGTGAAACCCTGGCCAACCTTGCCTTCAGCAAAGTACCATGTTGGATGTACTGGGCCAGGAGGCAGGTTAGGCAGTGGTGTGCCTGTTGGTGTAGGTGATGGTGTGCTGGTAGCAGTCGTGGTTGGCGATGGTATGCTAGTAGCAGTCGTGGTTGGTGTTGGTATGTTTGGAGATGCATGTGCTCCCTGGTGTGGGCTAAGCAATGCCCAGGCCAGCACTACGCTACCGATTAAAGATAACGTCGCGAGACCTATGCGCACGATCAACCCCACGTTCATACCCGTTGAGCGTGACTTTCCCCAGAAGTTGTTTGTATTCATATCAATTCTTTAAACTCCATTGTACTAGAGTTCCAAACATACGATTGACGATAAAAAGGCCTCTTCAATGATGTCCATAAACTAAGTAGAGAGAAGTTTCAAGTTTACCAATAAAAATAGTCATAAAGCTCACTTAGCAGGTTGCTGTTATTCTACTCAGTAGAACGTTAGGAATTGCTGAGAATCACTTTACATTCAATTCGCTAGACATTGTTCCTAGGCTTCTGCTACAATTTCTTCATGAATACGCAAGAAAATCGTTTCAGACACGAACTCGAAAAACAACAGCCAGGCTCTTATAATCACTCCAAAGAAGATCTTGTTCAGCGCCATATGGTGCTCCAATGGAAGGATGCAGCAGGCTTTACTTTGTTACCCGATGATCAACCAACCAGTACTGTACGCGATAGTCTTTATGACTTGATTCCCCTCGGACCCCGTGAAGAGAAATTAATCGGTACTACTCCATTTTTACGCTTACAAAAAATCAAGCAGCTTGGTTTTGTGTATCGTATCTGGCCTGGAGCAACACACACTCGATATGAACATAGCCTTGGTTGCTATTACCTGGGGGTGCGTGCATTGCGCTCTTTGCTTCAACGAGGAGATGATGGGGGGCTTTTTGGCGTCTCTGTGAGCAGCGTTCAAACGCTCGTCGTAGCTGCACTACTCCATGATATAGGGCATTATCCTTTCTCACACACAATCGAGGAACTGGGCTATCCTATCATCACACATGAAAAAGTGGGGCGCTCAATCATTGAGAAGAGTGAAATTGCCACAATCCTTGAAAGAGATTATCACCTCTCACCAGAGCGTGTAGCCGATTTTATTGATCCTCCTAAGACGAAACCTCTTCCTTCCGATGATGAATTGCTTAACAGTTTATTGAGTGGTGCTTTGGATGTTGATAAATTAGATTACCTTCCGCGTGATGCACGTGCCTGTAATGTACCGTATGGGGGTGTTGATGTCTCGCGCCTGCAGTTAGCTCTGCGTATTCATCCAAACGTTCATAATCAACGACGCGTCGTTGTGACTCATAAAGGTATCAGCCCATTACACTCGCTCCTACATGCTCGCCAGGAGATGTTTGACAATATTTACTGGCATCATACGGCTCGAGCGTTACAAGTAATGCTTATGCGAGCTGTCCACGAGGCCATGTTGTGTGGAGCACTGCAAGTCGAACAATTAGTAGGATTAGACGATGCTTCTCTGCTTTCTCTGCTGGCAGAAACGCGTATGCCTACCAGTTCGCGCAAGTTGGCGGACGATTTAGAATTGCGTCGTCCCTATAAGGTAGCTCTAGAAATCAGTCGTCCGGCTGGTCGCATCTATAGTCGTTTGGAAGCGCTTTTCTGGGATACTCAACGTCGACGTCATGTTGAACAATTACTTGCTGCTGAACTGGCAAGCGCTTTGCAAATAGAAATTGCTGATTACGAGGTTCTCTTCGATATTCCACGCCCTGAAAAGTGGGAGATGGATGTGTGGGTAACATTTAGCAATCCACCTGTCGGTATGAACTCGCTACTGACCTGGGTAGAGGCCACTGGTTTGCAGCCGGATGATTTAGCGCGATATGAACAACACCAACGTCGTATTCGCATTGTGGTGCCTGAGCGGCTGCGCGAGCACGTTAAGGCTCGAAAGGATGATGTGCTTTTGCCTGCTTTGGAGCGGTTGGTGATGATGTAATTGCGGCATATAGGTAGATTTCGTCACTTCTTCCGTTTCTGCTGGTACATCATACGCATCGCCTTCTCGTGAATCCTGCGTGCAGGTGGATATTCATCATCGATCTTGAGAGCCTGTTCGGAGACACTAACAGCTTCGCGATAACGCTCCAGCCTGTACAGATTATCGGCTTTGAACATCCAGTAGCGTACGTTGGTTGGGTCGAATTCCAGGATGTGATCAATGGCCTCGTTAGCTCCTTCAAAGCGTGATGTTCCGCGCAAAGCGGATAAATGTAAGTCCCAGGCAAGCGGACTCTCGGGTTCGAGATGCGTCAATCGTTGTGTTATCTCTAGCAAGCGGTCAAATTGGCCTGTGATGCGTAGAGCGTTTGCCATTAGATTGAGGGCGGAGGAGTCATCTGGGGCAAGTTCAAGAGCGTGATCCATCGTAACAATGACTTCATCAAAGCGCGCATACCTGCGAAGGATTTCAGCTTTTGTCTCAAGGGCCAGCAGAAAGTCGGGGTCGAGAGCCAGGCTTTGATTGACCACTCCTAATGCCTCGTACATACGGTTCATGCGCGCAAGCGCCAGCGCTTTGTTGCACCAGGTGCGAGCATCATTGGGATCGAGTTCAAGAGCACGATCTGCGTAACGTAAAGCTTCTTCGGGATGATTTTGTATGAGTTGTTGTCCACAGCGATTAAACCAGGCTAAAGCCAGGTTGGTATCAAGGAGTAAGGCCTGATCATTCGCAATAGTGGCTTCTGAAATGCGGTCAAGTTTCTGTAACGCACGTGCCATGCAGGCCAGGGCCAAAGCTGAACTCGGATCAATTTGTGCAGCGGATCGAGCAAACTCATACATCTTTTTGTGGTCGCCGAGTCTATCAAGGGCTAAGGCTGCCCCTAGTAAGGCATCTACATCCTCTTGATCATCAAGGAGGAGTTTGTTGAATGCTACGAGTGCCTCATGCCATTCTCTGGCTTGCAGGTGTTTGTGGGCCTGGTGCCGGACATTCTCAAACTCTTCCACGGTTTTTGATGTTGCTCTTCCAACCACAGTATGTAGGTCCTGTTTCGACTCTACCTTCTTATCCAAAAATTGACCTCCTGCACTAAATCCTGTGACGTATTATCGCATTAATGCCTTATGGTGGCAATAGGCAGGACAGATTGGTAGCGTATCTTTCTCTAAGGGTCGAATGTGAGGGAACAAAAAAGAGAGCTGAAGAGTTACCTTGTGATGAAGTAGTTCTATCAAACACATTCATCACAAGGAGTCTTCAGCAGTATGAGTATACCGTTTTCAGCAGGAA
>DATMNR010000344.1:0-2618 GCA_035568795.1 Ktedonobacteraceae bacterium | reverse complement strand
TGGGTTCGTGCTATTGACGGGGTTGAAGATGTTGCCAGTTGGCGCTGCAGTCGTTCCAGCAGGACTGCCTCCTGGGGGCGCGATGGTGACCACCAGAGGCGAACCAACCGGGAACCCTCTGCCGTTGCCGTTATAGAGCGTAGAAAATCCAGTACCGTTATCCGAAATCCACCAGGGACCAGTAGGGGGATGTGATAATCCCCATGCATTAACCAGGTTCGGGTCGGTAAAGAGAGCAACACCAGCAATATCCGAGACGAGGTTTGTCTGCTGGTAGAAGCCCTGCGAACCCGACGCATGTGCTGCCTGACGTGGGCTAGATACGAAGAACGAAAATGCAAGACCTGAGAGAAGGAGTAGCCCAGTCGTCACCAACGTGAGAAATTTGATTCGCCGCTTTACGAAAGCCATTGTACGTACCTCCTTACGAAAACACCGACGTAAGAAATTTTATTACGCCGTTAATACATACGATACAAGGTTACACTCACACTCGCCGCCTGCTTGTTTTAAAAAACTTAGTAGAATCACAGTGAGGATTGCTGTCCACTTATGTGTAATAACCAGATACGAAAGCCCTACTTACGAAAATTTTGATGCGACTTATTGCCGAAACAGCGCTTCCCCACGACAGACAGCTCGAAGTGCCTTACAAATCATTATGAAGATACCTAAACTACCATGATCAATTATGAAAGTAATAGTTTAATTTTAGAAGGGTGAAAGGGTTGCGATCTGGTTAAGCATTGGTTATGATTTTCTATTATGCATGCTTGTTTGATTGCTAAGTAGAAAACTGTGTGGGGTACATTTTCTATCGCTTATTGGCAGCGCCACCCAATTTGATATGAACAGGACATAGTAGCTTGGTCAATGAAAAGCCCTGCAGCATTAGTCCCAGGAACCTGTCGCAGTCAGCCAATCGAGGATAATCTCAGGCATATGCGATACTGCGCCCTGCCTTTGAGAACATTGGGGCAGAGTATGTAGTATCGTTGCGCCATATTCCTTTGAGCTGACACGGCGGTCAAACAGCACAACCGCATTGCGCCTGGTACTACTCCAGGCAAGTCGATTCAGCGCACGGCGCACACGGAGAGATGCCATTGGCACGGTTACCTGATGCAATTGATCAGAATACTGTTCTGCGCGAGCAGCAATGGGGGGATCATTCAATACTGGCATAGGCAGGCGCGCAAGTAAAATACATGCAGGAGTCCGGCTAATTTCATCTGTGCCATCCCAAAAACTACCCGTACCCAGGAGCACTACCCGCTCTTGATTTTGAAACATTTGCCAGAGTTGACGTGGAGAACCATCAATACCATGTCCTAATGCCAGTATGCCGCGTGCTTCCAGCAGTGGTTTCACAGTACCATAGGAACTTCTCAAGGCGGCATACGAGGTGAACAACACGACAAGTTGACCATCCAGCATGGTAGCAAGCTGCACAATGGCATCATCAAGGTGTCGTTGATATTGCGGCATATTGGGTTCTGGAATATCGTTGGGCATGTAGAGCAATGACTGCTCGTGGTGTTCAGTGACAATGGAGAGAGCGGGACATGTATCGGCTTCGAGGCCAAGACGCCCCCGATAAAAGGTGAAATTGTGGTCTACGGAAAGTGCCACGCCCGCAAAAATAGCGCTCGTATTGGGTGCAAGTATATACTGCTTCAAGAGATTCGCAGTATGTATATCTTGAGCATGCAGGACTGGTGAATTGGGCAATGGAGTTTGAGAGGTCGACGTTGATGGATCGGGCTGGCGCTGCTGCATAGAAGGTTGTGGAGTTTGAGGCACACGCAGCCAGTACACCATCTTGTCATCGTTATTCGAAGTATTGTTCCCATTGCTATCAAACATGAAAGCCCGCTGACCAAGCTGTTTTTGGTCTTGAAGACGTTGCGCTAGTGCCGCAAGTTCCCAGGCTAAAGATTGATCTTCGCCGCTACCAAGATCCAATTTATGACGACTACGCTTCTCTGTTAGCATGATTGTTTCAGCAAGATTGATCTGTTCAATTACTCCTTGCAGACGTTGGTCGACGAGTTTCCAGGCATGTTCTACCTCAGCCCACGTTGCCACATTACGAAGTTGCCGGGTAAGCCTTAGTGGTTGATCGACTCGTTCATTATTGCGACCTCCATAGCCACGACCGGAGTTTTCGCCTTTACCTCTATCTCGAGAGCCACTGTTCACTCCTTCCTGGAGAAGATTACCTAACGCGATAAAAAAGCTGTCCACAGCAGCACGAGCGTGGTGTAATATCTGAAACCAGGATAGCATGCGTGTATCAAGCTCAGATTTCGCGATGGTTTGAGTGGCAGAGAGACCTCCAGGTCCATTTTCTCTTAGAAAGGGAGCAGCAAGCGCGAGCAATCCTTGATAACGGCCATCCGGTAATTCGACACCTATGGTATTTAACAGACGAACAAGGCGAATATGATCAAGTTCGGAACTACTCCATCGAGCGCTCTCTTCTTCAAGGAGATCAGCGTCAAGTATCAGTCTGTGACCGACTTCCTTCAATAACGAATGTGAAGAGGAGAGATCATCAAAGAGGCCAGCATGGGTCGTCACAACAATTTTAGCGGCTTTGACCCGCTCCTCCGCTC
>DATMNR010000343.1:0-4450 GCA_035568795.1 Ktedonobacteraceae bacterium | reverse complement strand
ACCTGCTCCAAATAGGTATCCCATCCATGATAGATTGTGGCCATGCTACCTCGGCCTATTGGTTCTTGCAACTGATATCGGTTGTTAAGTAACATAGAAGACTTTCACTGCTATTGCTGTTTGGTTGGCACTTTCCTGATCTACTTTTCATTTGAGAAGTTTACCATCAAAGCCATAGTGTAGAAACATTTGTGAACGCTCTTAAGCAGTATTATCGTGCTGTGTTATTAAATATCAGAGATATAAGTTCAATGCCAATGATATAATGTTTCATTATGAGAAAGGATGCAGGGTCGCAATTTATTGCCGTTAACTCAAACTTATCCGATTGGGAGTCCCACAATGGTTGGCCAGAATGCAACAAGTGCCCGCTTGTCATCCTGAGCGCCAGCGAAGGATCTCGGTGCCCATCGCGTGAGATCCTTTGCTGACGCTCAGGATGACACTGGTGGCCGTTTCGTCCCTCCTCGCCTGATGCGCTGATAGTGTAATCAGTTGGAATCAATGAATGTATTGTGCCTACCAGAGGAAGCGAGCCTCTTCAACAGTCTGTAATTAAACAACGGATCAAGCGAAATGCATCAAATAAAAATATGCACCTTTAAAGGCATACAGAACCTGCCACTTTATGTGGCCAGACAGCACGACTTCTTTACGCAACAAGGTCTTCACATCGATATCACCTACACGGCTGGTTCAATCCCACAACTGGAGGGCCTGGTTCGTGAAGAATGCCAACTCATTCAAACAGCACCCGACAATGTCATCAATGTTGACAATAATCCCCGTGCCTTTGGGTTTGACCCAGCAATTGCTCCCCATGTTGTCATGTTACTAGGCGGCAGCGTTGGCCCTTTAAGCATATTTGCTCTGAGCAATATCGCTACATTTAATGACTTGCGAGGTTCTGTACTTGGCGTTGATAACCCGACTTCCGGCTTTGCAATTGTGCTCAGAGATAATCTCGCCAGAAATGGACTGCTACTGGAGCGAGACTACACTTTTATAGTTGCAGGAGGTACGAGTAAACGTCTTGATGCGCTCAAAAAAGGTGTTGTTGCAGCAACAATACTATACGCTCCCTATGATGTACAAGCAGTTCGGGCAGGTTTTAACCAGCTCGCTAACTCAACTGACTACTACCCCGTTTATGCCTCGCTTGCTACCGCTGGCATCCAGACCTGGATCGAGCAACATAGTGAAGAAGTGACCAGCTACATTACTGCTTACCTTGAAGCATTACGTTGGATATACGATCCTGTACATGCTGCTGATGTGCAAGCAATTATGCAAAATGAGCCTGCTCTTGGCCTCGATGCCTCTTTAGCTCCTCATGTTTATGCAGCTTTTATCGACCCAATATTTGGCTTTGGTCAAAATGCAATTCTTGAAGACGCTGGACTGCAACAAGTCATCGATCTGCGAGCCACCTCTACCTCGTCTTCCACCATCGAACGAGATTTGTCTTATTATCGCGATCTTCGCTGGTATCCGAAGGAAAGTAATACCTGGTGATTGTTCAGCCAGGTAACAGAATAAGTTCTCCTAACGGTTTGCTTCCTCCTCAGATGCACAACAAACAATTGGTTTTGCTGAAAAATACCGTGCAAAATGAGCGCTATATGAGTGGTATTTTCTAAAAATACGAGAACAAGCGATAAATAATCATAAATTGATACTGAAGAATGGTTTCGTGAAAATATGTTACAATTATCAAGGCAGTTCGTCAAAGAAAAACTTGTACTTTTTGCGAATCAATAGGAGATAATAATTATGTCACGTTTTGTTTTTTCGGGTGAAAGCAATGACTACCAGCAGCACAGGCAAGAACTCCTGGCTGCGGAGATTGCGCTGAAGGATCAGGTAGAACACGTTGCCGCGCTCCGTCGTGCTTTGCCACTGGGGAATAGCGTCCCTGACTACGTTTTCCGGGAGGGGCCTATAGATCTTACCCACAACGATCCAGTAGATTTCCACGACGTACATCTCGCTGACCTCTTTACAGATGGGCATGACACGCTGATCGTCGATCACCTCATGTTTGCGGCAGAAGATGATGAACCCTGCGTGATGTGCAGCATGTGGGCCGACGGATACAGCGCGGTGACGCCGCATGTTTTGCAACGAGCAAGTTTCGTACTTGTCGCGAAGGCAGATATCAACAAACTACGTAGTTGGGCCAGACATCGGGGTTGGAATCGCATCCGCCTCCTCTCCAGCCATGACAACACGTTCAATCGCGACTTTGGTATGGAGGAAGCAGATGGCTCGCAGAACCCTGGCGTAAGCGTTTTTACACGCACGCCGGATGGCGTAGTCTATCATCGTTACACCATTGGCGCAGAGTTCGATGAACACAATAATCGTGGCATTGACCCTTATTCTCCCGTCTGGAACCTGTTCGACCTTTTACCACAGGGGCGAGGTGACTGGTATCCCAATCACGACTACATGGAGCGCAACATGTCATAGACTCTTAGCTATACAGCTTTTTACGCATCCAATCAGCCTGTTGGGGGCGATGCTTGTAAGGAATATTGTTGCAGACATGATTGCCATCCTCGAACATCCACAGTTCTGCTTCACCTCCAGCCTCTGCCACCATTTGCTCGGCAGAGGCTGGTGAAACGATCCTATCCTGGCGACCCATGATAACCAGCAGTGGACATGTGACTTTTACCATGACGTTTTGCAGGCTAAATGGCTTCAACAATGTACGCGCAGTTGCCTCGTCGGTGGCTTTCAGACGATAGACAAACGCCTCTCGGGTCAGTAGAGGACGTTGCTCAAATCCGTCAGCAAAACTATACGCTCCACAGTTACCGATGACTGCTTTGACACGTGGCTCAAATGCTGCTGCGCGGGGCGCAAAATACCCTCCAAGGCTTACTCCCATCAAACCAACACGTTCAGCATTCACATCCTGGCGGTTCTCAAGATAATCAATGGCATAACGAAGCGGCACTTCGTAGTCATAGCGTAATGCATACTCGAACTCCATCTCTCCCTGGCCAGGACCATCAATAGCCAGCACCGCCATGCCACGTTTCAGAAAGTCATCTCCATAGTTATGCAACTCCTCTTTGACGGAATCTAGACCGGGTATAAAAATAACCACTGGAGGTTTAGGTGTATGCCACGGCTTTCGGAATATACCATACATGATGCCACCATTTTCATACGGAATAGCGACTCGCTCTCCAGGTAAATCGAAATAGGGCAAACCCTTCTGATACGTATGTACAACATGTTCATGAGCAGTTCGTAACTCATCAGGACGGTGTACAAACAAGAACTTACCGAAATGATACGTGATTGCAGCGTGAAAATAATGATATCCTGCCGATTGATAATATTCCTGCTTCTCTGCTTCCTCGCCCATCTGTTCATGCATTGCTGCGCATTCCGACCATTCACGATTCCAATCATCCCAACGCTCAACGCGTTTTGTCACACGTTGAAAGTCGTTGGGGTCTACCCCATTTGAAAGAAATCTAGGAGCCCAATTGTTAATTGCGATTTGTACTCGTTCTTCAACAGTCATCGGTTGTTCCTTTCAGACATTGCCTGCGAATTATCTCCGTATCTTTGTAAGGGCGGGTGAGGAGTGGCGTGGTGTGGGGACCCTTGAGGTCGCCCTTGGGGAGGGGTGGCAGATCTGCATCTCCCTATATGCTGCCTTTTTTCGCCCTGGTGGATTCGTCAGCAGTATTCTTTCATTCGTTCCAATTGCTAGCAATATAAGGTTAAACAAATAGCCCGTCTTCCCAATGCTTAAATCGGATAACACGATCTGAAAGGCGAGTTAGATCATCATGGATATCGGTATCAAGCGTATTGATCAGGCCATTGGTAGTATTTCGCTGTAAATTTGCTACAACCAGCAAATGCTTATCCTCCGCATCATCTGGATCGCTATCGTCGATGAGAGTGGTTAGTAATGCCTTATATTCCTCTACAACATTGACGAATTCATCATATGCCTCCTGGATGGCTATCACCTTTGCTTTGCAGGCATCATAGACTCCTTCTTTCTTTACCATAGACTCCTGCTCCTTTGATGCTTATATTTCCTTACATTCAGATGAGAAAGATGCGGCAGCAGCGTTTCTGAATGCATATGGGTATTACATGCGACGCCAGCGGAATGGAAGTTCGACGATGGTACCGGGTTCTTTGATCTCGGCAAGCTGTTCAAGTACCGCAGTTAAGATCAAACGTTGCTGTTCTGGCTTGTTCGGCTCTCCAACTGGATTACCGGTTGGAAAGCGTAGGTAACATGCTCTGGAAACATTGGCGTGTGTTGTGATCTCTGGTCGAACTGTTATCGATATGGATGGGATACCATGATCCTCGATAGCCCCTACAGTAGATGATAGAAAATACGGCGCCTGTAGAGAGTTCTGGAAAATTAAAATATCACATGTGGATCGGCAAGGTATCTCTATTC
>DATMNR010000342.1:0-5381 GCA_035568795.1 Ktedonobacteraceae bacterium | reverse complement strand
CAGATAAGCACTCCCCAGGCAATAGCGGCCAGAACAAGTAGTGTGCCCAGAATCAGGTAGCGTTCACGTCGAAGTAAAGGGGGATTGGTACTGACCACTTGCGCTTCCCTCCTTGAAAATCTGTTGATTGTCTTCAGGAGTTAGACCAACTGATTGGCGCGTAGTGGCCATTTTTGCCTGAGTTATCCCAGTGCATGCCGTAGTCTGTCCATGTACTATGCTCCTCACCTACCGCCATTGAAACGCTGGATGCAAAAGGATGCGCATTTTGCGCCCAGATCTCCTGGTCGGGATTCAAACTCGGTACAGCGTGAACAGCTAACTGCATAATATTGGGAATCTCAACCGAACGACGCTTCCCCACTTTTTGAAAGTTGATAGGTACTGCTTTGGCACCAAGCACCGTCGAGATGAGAGGTGCCAGTGAGGCAACAGGACCACCATCTGCACCTGTAAAGATTGCCTGAAGGGCCTGGCTTTGTTGCGCATTTGCTCGCTCATCGAGATATAAAGCAACGGACCAATTTCCTTGAGCCATCGGGCCTGGTGTGCGTGCGATCAACGCAACATTCAGGCCATCAAGAGGTGTCGCGTCATACTTTCCTTGATCAATGTGGAAGCCAAAGGCGACCTCGCAAGCTCCCGCCGTTGGCTGCGAAGTCAGAGGTGGATTTGGAGAAAAGAGACAGGGACACACTACATCACAGTTGCAGTTTTCGAAGTAGTCTCCAGTGATTTGCCAGGACATATCAATCTCCTTCTTATGCCACTGCTACTGTTTTGTGGTTGCATGAGAGGTTAGTTTATCGTGATAGGCAGTGACACACATAATGTTGTAAATATGCCGGGTGTGAATGTTTGCGTTAAAAACCTTGTATTCATAGGCAGAATGCTAAGAGATCAAGGCTCATCTGGAACTAATTTTACCTGAAATAATTACCAATTGCAATCAGTAATTACTGGTAAATGATCAAGCATGGATGCAATCATAGTAGAGTGTGCTACGTAATCTCATCAAGAAAACTGTTTAGCATACTGAGCTAGTAATCAATGTCGGCTTTGGTTTGACATCGATATCCGGCTCCATTACCAGGGCTAATGTTTCTAACATACCATAGGCCCAGATTGCTAAACCGCCTCCCAGGCTAAGCTAGCCTTTTCCTTTGTCGCATCACTCTGAACCCAAACTGTGTAATGTACACGGCTGTCAACCAGAGGATCAGCGTTGTTCCTAATACCACCGAACAGCGACCAGTTGTGAGGGCGATGAGCCTGCGATTGGCAAGCCGCGTAGGAGCGCAATCAGAGCAACCAGAGCTAGCACCGAAAGTAACCCACCTGTAATAGAGAATACCGGGACACGAAAGAGACGAGACAGAGGGAAGAAATGGATACCGACTATCAAAGCGATCGCAGGAGCAATAAAAACGTCCCTCTGAAATGTGGATAACAGTGTACTGGAAATCGCTATTAGCACAAACTCAATTCCAAAGATAATACCAAACCGCGCCCAGATTCTCTTCGACTCGGCTTCATCCTCCTGGGATAACATTTTAGCAAAGAAAGGGCATACTTTAGAAGTATGCCTCCTATAGCAAAGAGGACGAGGGTTACAAGCCCTATAACGAGGAAGGCTATGAATTGAAAAAAGCTACGCATAAAAACCGCACTTGTAAAGCCCCAATAAGCCCCGAAGAAAGCCATAAAGAATATCCCACTGGCAATGCCAAGTACAGCTGGGCATGGAAAATCCGTTCTATGCAAGGCTTGAGTATCAAGTTGGTCCGTTGTCGTGTGGATTATTTCAGTATTCATGAAGTGTGTCCTTTCGACGTATCTCTCGTTCCATTGTTGCCGATCTGGTGATTGCTTTCCAGAATCTCCCTGAGCACTGCGCTGTGCTCTGCAAAAGCTTGTCTGCCCTCTTCGGTGATCTCAATGTAGGTTTGCGGCTTTTTGCGGACAAACGTCTTTGTGATCGTAATGTAGCCCGCGTCTTCTAACCTATGCAGGTGCGCACCCAGGTTGCCGTCGGTAAGTTCAAGCGTATCTTTAATGGAGTTGAACGTTACCTGCATCTCCGGGGGCAGCGTGGCCAACACTGCCATAATGCGCAGGCGCACTGGCTGGTGAATGACTTCGTTTATTGCTGCCATCGTTATTGTTTCCTCAGGTAATAGATGCTTACACCGATCAGTGGCAAGCCTGCAAAAACAGCAGCCCATATCCAGAAGTATTGAGGCAGGAGGTAGTAGCCGACGACGGACATAAATGTTATCACCACGCCAACGATGATGGAGAGTGGCTCATTGATCAATGAGCCAGCGATGATAGAACCAAACATTACTACTGTGATCCAGAGTATCCCGATTTGCATTGGGGTGAGTGGAAAAATGATCAGCCAGAGAATGGCAAAAGAATAGAGCACACCGTAGAAGATGCCAAGCCGCGAGCTGATGAAAGCCACGTGTGACCCTGGAACCGGGCGCATGCGTCCACTTTGTGTGATGCCAAGGATGGCAGAACCTGCCATGCCTATAACAACCATCGCGATCCAAATTCCAGTGACCCAATGAGGCTGAAACTGGGTAGCAAGGAAACCGATGGTCCAGATCACTCCCCAGAGTAACATGTAGTATGCCCAGGTGTTCGCAACTTTTCGGGCCTTTGTTGACGCATCCTGGATGTCATTGAGTGCTGCTTGAGCCTCTTCAGGAGTTATATTCATGGCTTTTTTCCTCTTATTTGTAACTGTATATGATAGAGTACTCTGTTATATAGAGTACTCTATCATAGAAAAAGAGTGTTGTCAAGGGAGAGGTTGATGCTTATACCCTAATCCCCTGTTCGTTACTTGTTCATTATTAATGATCACAACCTGTTCTTGAACAAATCTTATTAGTTCTTAGTATTTAGGAGGATTTCCATTTGAGAAATCTTAGATTATCGCGGATTCTTATTTTGTCCGCACTAGCGATTATGGTCATGCTTAGCTTGACATTGGGTACTTTTTTTCTGCACAGCAGTACAAGGGCAGCTGAGTCATCTAATGTGACACTACCAAATAGCGCAGCTCGATGGATACCGAGCGCTCATATCCTCGGTCATCATAAGAGTAATGATCAGATGACTATTGGTCTGATGCTGAAGACGATGAGCTTAGTTCAACAGAAAGCACTTGTGGCATCACTCTATCATCCGAAAAGCTCATCATATCACCAGTGGTTGTCTTCAGCTCAGTTTAACCAGGATTATGCTCCATCACAGAGTAGGCTATCTATAGCGCAAGCTTTTTTGACTCAATCTGGGCTGCACCTTGTTGCATCTCCCGATGCATCGCTACAACTAGCCTCAGGAACTACTAGCCAGGTGGAAGCTGCGTTGCACACGACAATCAATGACTATACTATGGCGCATGGGAATACGTATTATGGCAACAGCACAAATGTGCAGCTTCCCTCAAGCTTGAGCTCATCTGTTCTGGGCGTATTTGGTTTAAGTAATGTTCCAGTTGCACAGTCATATGACCAAATTGATACGTCTACGAATCCAAATGCCGCTCCTCCGCCTTATGGTGGTGGTCCATTCGGGAGCGGCCTTACCCCTACGCAAATCGCAGGAATATATGATTCTAACCGTGTCTACCACCAGTTGAAAAATCAAGGACAGGGAACGACCCTGGCCGTATATGAACTTGCGGGCTATACAAGCAGCGATATTACATTTTACGAGAATCATTATGATCTGCCACATGTAAAACTGGTCAACAAACTGGTTCTTGGTGGAGCTACAACCCACAACGGTGCAGCAGAGGTCGAACTTGATATCGAGTTGCAGATTGCGATGGCGCCGGGCATGAAACAACTGCTTGTATATCAAGCGCCAAATACCGAGCTTGGCGCTCTCTCTGAGTATATGCAAATGGCAAAGGACAATCAGGCGGATGCCATTAGTAGCAGTTGGGGCATTCCATGCGAATTCTTTGTAAACTCTCAGATCACGCTCGCGGAGAATCAGATCTTCCTGCAGATGGCCTCACAAGGACAGAGCATCTTCGCTGCCTCGGGTGATGCTGGCGCTTATGGTTGCTCACGGGTTGGTATCTTACCTCCTGCTGGCCAGGAACTCCAGATTGGTGATCCGAACAATCAACCGTATATCACATCCGTAGGAGCTACTTCGTTCCAGGGACCGGATGGCATTACTACCTTCGATCCTGGTAAGAACGAGCATCCTAGTTATCCTGGTTCCACGCTTGAGTTACCCTGGACGGATGGTTGTGATCCGCAAACCTGTGCTGGTGGTGCAACAGGTGGTGGCGTGAGTCGTATCTGGGCAGAGCCAGACTATGCTGCGAACCTCACAACTGGTCAATACTTTCCTGGTGTAATTGGTTCGTACTCACAGGGAGGATCATACTGCGCCCAACAGCCAGGCGTTATCTGTCGAGAGAATCCAGATGTTTCATTGGATGGTGACCCAAGTACAGGCTATTCGATCTACTGCACTGACCCGGGTGATTCGTTCTGTTCTGTAGGAGAATTTACCACCAAGCCAGGTTGGATCCGATTAGGAGGAACTTCAACTTCTGCTCCACTTTGGGCAGGGATTGCGGCACTCGACATAACCTTGCACAAGCATACACGTTTAGGTCTATTCAACTACATCGTGTATCCCTTTGATTCTACGTCGGGCTATGCAAGCCAGTTCCACGATATCATCTCCAACTTTTCAAATGGTTCAGGTGGTACCATTGGAACACAAGTAGTGCCTCCTGGGTATACAGCTAATCCGGGGTATGATCTGGAAACTGGTGTTGGCACACCCGATATCTTTAATTTAATAACCACTGGAGTTTCTGGGTAATTAGTAAAGTCATCAATAAAAGGAAGCGTTCCTTTTATTGATGACTTTTTCAATGACTCAAACTCAAAGCAATTCAAGAGCTGATAGAGTGGCCTGCATCCCTTTATACAGCCGAGTGATCGCTCTGCATGACGCCAAAAATGTTGCCTTCGGTATCTTTCGCATATGCAAGCCACCCAACGTGTGGAACTGCCATTTTCGGTAGGGCGATTGTCCCGCCGTGTGATGTAATTTTCGCAATAGCTTCGTCAACCGAAGGCACATCAATTGTGCAGACATAGGCGATGACGGAGTCGCCATTGATTGGTCCCCTGCGTTGCAGAATGGCGCCATCGATACCAGGCTCAGTTGCAGGACCGGTGATAATGAGCCAGTAATCTTCTGTTCCCTCCCATTTGTTGATCTGCCAGTCAAATATGTGTTGATAAAAGTTGACGGCGCGTTGGGGATCATCGGCGTGAATTTCAAAATGGACTACTCTTGACATTTGTTGCTATTCCTTTCTGAGATGTTGT
>DATMNR010000341.1:0-3748 GCA_035568795.1 Ktedonobacteraceae bacterium | reverse complement strand
GGAGTTCACCCAGCAAAGACGCAACGCCGACGACTTGTTCGAAGTTGTCGAGCAGCAATAGCAAATGTTGTCCATACAAAGAGATTTTCAAATGTTCCAAAAGTTTGGTGGGCTCTGTTTCTTGCAGGCCAAGCGCCTGGGCTATAGTAGGGAGGACCAGTCCGATATTCTTGATTGAAGCGAGAGAGACAAAGCACACACCATCGGCAAAACCCTGTCGTAGAGAGGATGCAACCTGGACACCCAGGCGTGTCTTGCCAACACCTCCAGGGCCTGTGAGCGTCAAGAGGCGTACTTCGGAGCGTTGAAGCAGTTCAGATACTACCTGTATATCATGCTCACGCCCGAGCAGTGGAGTAAGATAAATTGGGAGAACAGAGGCACATCCTATCGAGAAGTAGTCCCTTTGTGGTTTTGGCCTGAGTTCGGCTACCAGCAAAGACGTGAATATGTTATCTTCGTTGAGCAAAGCGGGCGATGAATGATCAGTAAAGGGATGTATGTCCAACCTGGCGCTATAGTTTCCCTGACCTGCCAAGACAGTAGCAGCCGATTCAAGGCGTTGTAAGGTTAACTCTTCCGATTTGCCCAGGTACACGCGACGGAGTTTGCCATCACGCTTGCGATACGCTCTCCAATACAGCCCACCGCGTTTATTGCCTGCGCGCTCCTTGCGAGCAGTGAATGTACCGTGCGAGCTCCGAAATGTGAATGTGCAGGCGATCTCCAGCCAGTTATGCCAATCTGAAGTATCAACCTCGAACCTGGCAGTCCACCCATTCTGCAAGCAGGTAAGCACACCATCCCGTACGATAGCAGGAGCAGACACCATAGCTCACTTTCCTTTGTTTTATGCTGAACTGAACAGCGGTTCCCGAACAGTATAACACATGTTCGGGAACCGCTAGCAGATTGGAGATTGAGCTTGCATGACTTCGCTTAAGTGAAAATGCACCAGCGCCCATATTTACATACGAACAGGCAATGATCTAGACATCAATCTTAGAACCACTTATAAAGCAATGCCAAAAGTCCCTCCAAAAGAGAGCTGAGTTTCGTTGCTTTCTACAGAATCGTCACAAAGAGCAGAGATTTCTGATTACTATCTCCTTGACAAATAGAATGCATGTTCTTATGCTTTATGGAGAACGACTTTTGGTGGAGGATCTTTATTTATGACAGCCGACTTTGCGCACCTGCACGTCCATACAGAGTATTCGCTGCTCGATGGATTTAGCCGCACGAAGAAACTTGTCCAGCAAGCGAAGGAACTGGGGATGCAGCACCTGGCAATCACTGATCATGGTGCAATGTATGGCGTCATCGAATTTTACAAGGCGTGTAAGGCTGGCGGTATCAATCCCATCATAGGCATCGAAGCATATTTAACCGGGGATATGCACGACCACTCCAAACGTTTTAGCGATGACTATCATCACCTACTGCTGCTGGCAAAGAATAATACTGGTTATAATAACCTTTTGAAATTGACCACGATTGCCAATACTGAAGGCTGGCATTTACGACCGCGTATAGACAAAAAAGTGCTGCAGAAATATGCCGAGGGCCTGATTGTCACTTCCTCCTGTCTCTCCGGCGAGATTCCCAAAACCTTGCTCAAAGAACAGCAGGATGAAGCATATAAAATGGCTCGCTGGTACCAGGATGTCTTTGGTCCTGAGAACTTCTATCTGGAGATTCAAGAGCATAATGGCACCTTTGAAGATGGTCAGCCCTCGCCACAGGGACATTTGAACCAATTGCTCTATCGCATGCATAAAGATTTGCAGATTGAGATGGTCGTTACTAATGATTTACACTACGTTGACGCCCAGGATGCCGCTTCTCATGATGTGCTGCTCTGCGTTCAGACAGGTAAACAGCTTGATTCGCCGAAACGTATGAAATTTGATAGCCACGAGTATTATCTTAAAAGCCCGGAGGAGATGGCACGTCTTTTCCCTGATTTACGAGAAGCATTGACAAATAGCGTACGTATAGCAGAGCAATGTAGTATCGATCCACTGGCCTACAAAGCGCAACTACCTAACTACATCATCCCAGCGGAGTACTCTACACAGGAAGCGTTCCTGCGCGCCCTATGTTTCGAGGGCATCAAAGAACACTTTGGCGAGATGACCGAGTCCCTCCAGAAACAACTTGACTACGAAATCGACCTGATTTCTCAAAAAGGGTTCGTGCCATATTTCTTAATCGAGTGGGACTTTGTAACCTATGCACGTTCAAGAGGTATTCGTTGTTCAGCTCGTGGTTCGGCTGCTGGAAGCTTGATGGCTTATACACTTGGCATCACCAATGTCGATCCCCTGCGCTATCAGCTCCCTTTTGAACGCTTTTTTAATCCAGAGCGTGCCGATATGCCTGATATCGATATGGACTTTCCGGATGATAGACGTGAAGAAGTTATCGCATACGTGGCTCACAAGTATGGTGAGGATAGCGTGGCACAGATGGTCACCTTCAATACCATGGCAGCCAAAGCATCCGTAAAGGATGTGGCGCGTGTAATGGGCGAACAAGAGGTAGGAGATCGGATTACGCGCCTCATACCAACCGGCCCAAAAGTCACGCTGCAAGGTTCGCTGGATGGTGTTAAAGAGCTGAATGATCTGTACAAGGAGAGTCGAGTTGCGCAGCAGATCATTGACCAGGCCTTAAAGCTGGAAGGAGCTGTACGTACGACGGGAGTTCACGCAGCTGGAGTAATTATTGCCAATGAACCGCTGGAACACTTTGTGCCATTGCAGGCACGCGATCCCAAAGATCCCAGCAAGGGCCGTATCACACAATATGAGCAGGCTCACCTGGAAGAACTTGGATTGATTAAATTTGACTTCCTGGGCCTTTCCAACCTGACTATTCTCGATAATGCGCTCAAATATATTCAGCAATCGCGTGGTGAGGAAATAGTGCTTGAGAAAATCCCACTCGATCCTGTGCCAGGCGATGACGAACAGAATGCCAGGCGTCAAATGGCCTTCGACCTGTTAGCAAGTGGTGAGACAACCGGAATCTTCCAGCTCGAAGGTCCGAAGATGACCGAATACATTAAGCAACTCAAGCCCACCCGTATCGAGGACATCATGGCGATGATTGCACTCTACCGTCCCGGTCCGATGGATAGCATCCCGGAGTTTATTGACGCCAAACATGGCCGCAAGAAAGTGACCTATCTCGACCCACGGCTTGAGGAATGGCTAAACGAATCCTACGGCGTGATTGTATATCAAGATCAGGTGTTGTTCATCGCCGTTGGTCTGGCGGGCTTCTCCTGGGGTAAAGCAAATAAATTTCGCAAGGTGCTCAGCAAGAAAATAGTACACGAGGTTCAAGGCTATAGAGCTGATTTCGTGCAAGGATGCATCAAAAATGGGGTCAAAAAAGAGATTGCCGAAGAACTCTTTACACTGATCGAACCTTTCGGTGGCTATGGTTTCAACAAAGCCCACGCTGCCAGCTATGCAGTCGTAGCTTTCTACACGGCTTACTTGAAAGCCAACTATACAGCAGAGTTCATGGCAGCTACCATGACCACTGAGGCATCAGATGCCAGGAAAATCGCGAACGCAATTGCAGAGTGCAAGCGTATGGGTGTTGAAGTGCTTGGACCTGATGTAAATCATAGCGATAGAGGTTTCACCGTAGAAAATGGGGGGGTGCGCTTTGGCTTGCTTGCCATCAAGGGTATCGGAGAAGGACCTATCGGTGAAATTGTGAGAGTACGTAA
>DATMNR010000340.1:0-4043 GCA_035568795.1 Ktedonobacteraceae bacterium | reverse complement strand
CAGGTCTACTCCCCGCAATAAGTGGTGCAAGTATTGCGGTTTGTACTTTACGGCTTAGCAATACTTCCCGCAGCATTGGATTACCTCTTCCTCGCAGTCCTCCTGTATGCACCAGGATTGGATGAATACCAGTAGCACTTTGTCGTGCTGGAGAAGATGTCAAAGCTTCTAGTTTCCCAGATACAGCAGGTATTTTACCACTCGATAATTGATTGTCGATTTGAATCAGTACGGGTTGGAGTGACCAGAGAGCTTTGGCTTCGTACTCACTCTTACTTATAGGAGGCCACTCATAAGCTTTGGCTGGCTGCTCTCGTTCACTTATAAAAGTAGCAACTGGCAGCAGATTATCCTCAGCATTAGCAACATACAGCAGCGCATAATCGGCCTGTAAAGCATTTGCTCCTTCATTGCATATCAATTGCAGGATTTCAGCTCCAACACTAGTGCCTGTGGCGGCAGCCGAGTTCAAACGTGCCGCCACATTAGCCAGTGCTTGAGAAAATAATTCATGTTCGCGTGCCGCTTCATAGAGATGGGTGTGCTCAATTGCTGTAGCGGCCTCTTCCGTAAAGGCTTTTGCAAGATATAGGTCGGGATCGCTAAAAGGCCTGGATGCGCGACTTGAGAATCCCAGACTTCCTAGTTTTTTCCCCTGGTAGGTGAGCGGTACAAATAGAGTTCTTATTATGTGCTCTTGCTGTTGCCAATCGTGAAAATCTACGGGTAGATTTAACGTATTCTCAGCCCAGTATATTTCGATTTGTTTCCCTGCAAGAGCAGCATTATACGAAACCTGGTCACCCTGAAATCTCCATGAAGTCACCTCTGCCGATGTAGACGATGCTGCACGAATTAGCACGCTGGACAGATCATCCACTGGATGATCAAATTCTTCAAACAGCATCAGTACAGCGGCATCAAAACCTAGAGAAGTTGTGGCTAACGAAACGATTCGCGTGAGTAAAAGGTTAAGTTCAAGTTCTTCAGCCAATTGAGCGCCTATGACCCGGAGGCGCTCGGCCATCTCACGTCGTTTCTCCCTCCGCTGGAGTAGAACTTCGTTCTCATTATTGACAAGCAAATAGCGAGCAGTGACAAGTAAGCCAACAATGGCGGTCAGCGCAACCAGGAAGACATTGTTTTGTTCTCTTATTTCGCTAAATAATGTGAGGCTCAGCAAGAGTATGAGTGATATGTAGATGAGCAAAGTTTGCGCAATGCGATTGCGTTGTTGCGATTTCTCATCTCGAAGAAGAACATGGTTTTCATTACCGTTCACTTCCAGGCCTGGATGTGTTTGTTCGTGGTACACCTTTTGAGCGATTGCTGCATACTGATAAGGCGCTGCAAGTCCGATCAGCAAAAATCCGCAAAACCAGAAGGTATCAATGTAAGGGGTGCCCGTGGTATAGGTGCCGAATGGAATAGTCAAAGCATAACCGGTGTCAGCAATAATTTGCGATATAATACCAAGCCCGCAAATGAGGAGTGATGAATGTAATACCGGCTCGGTTCGCTGGAAGATCAGCAGTAAAACTGCAAGTATAAGTAGCACGTCCCAGAATGGATAGGAGGCTGCCACGAGCAGTGTAGGGATATCTTTGGACGTCATGAATATCGGACCAATCACAAAATACCAGCTTATTCCTAGAATACAGAGCATCGTGATGAAGGCATCCAGCCCAATGCGAATACGAGACCTTCGGAATTTCGCGGCTGTGGGCATAAGGAGTAGTCCAACAAAGGTGAGGAAATAGAAAATTGTGAAACAGAGATCTGCAGGTGAAGGTACTGGATTAAGTTGTCCCTTCCATTCAAGATACGTATAATAGAATCCGCCAATGCCATTTGCGAACAATGCGAAACCGATTACAAACCATGCTAATTGATGGCGTGGCTCAAGGCGCAACGGGCCAAAACGCGCCCGATAAGCCGTGCGCCACGCCCAAAATGAGCCGATCCATGCAGCTACTCCGTACATAGAATCGGCAAAATAGATAGTTTTCTCCTGCCCGCCAAGTTTATAAAGTTCCCAAAACAGGCTGAAGATGACAATTAGAATTGTAATCGCTGTAGCAATATAGTTTTGCCGGCTTAGTTTAGCGAGGTAAGGCCGCGTTAACTTTTCAGTGGCTGTAGTCTTCAATTGTAATTGGGGCAAGTGTTCCGACATGCTTTCATCTCAAGGGGACAACACACTACAAAGGAAGTGGAAATAGCCAACCCTAGTATACCTGAGAATCCCTTTATTTGTCACTTTTCTACACAAGAAGTCCTTGGCTCCAACTTTGCAAAACCTTGCAGGCTTTTTTCTTGACAAAAGAATATATGGACACAATACTTTCCTTATAATACAAGACAAACAAGGAGGCAGTAGTATGCGTAATGGACGAATAGCAGGCAAACGGGCGATTATTACGGGTGCAGGTATGGGCATCGGACGTGCAACAGCTATAAGATTTGCACAGGAGGGTGCCAGAGTTGGCCTTATCGACATCAATCGAACAGCCGTTGATGAAGTGGTTTCGCGTATCACAGATTCAGGTGGAGAGGCTCTGCCACTGATCGCCGATGTCAGTCAAGAGGACCAGGTCTCTCATGCTGTTGAACAGGCAGTAGAGCGCTGGGGTGGCCTCGATATCGTTGTAGCGAACGCGGGCATCGAGCTTGTGGGTGAAGATGCACGTGTTCACGAACTCGCTAAGGAAGTTTGGGATCGCACAATAGGTGTGAATCTCACGGGTATTTTCCTGGCATGTAAACATGGTATTCGCGCGCTACTTGCTTCTGGTGGTGGTAGCGTTGTCTGCACAGCGTCGCCAACCGGTCTTTTTGGATGCGCTCCAACCTACTCTGCATACAGCGCGAGTAAGGCCGGTGTCTATGGTCTGACGAGGGTCATGGCAAACGATTATGCTCGCCTGGGCATCAGAGTTAACTGCGTCATCCCTGGCTTCACGAATACACCCATGACGACATATTTTATGCAAAATGATGAAGAGCGAGAAGGTCTTCTGCAAAGCATCCCGCTGGGTCGACCAGGTGAAGCAGAAGAGGTTGCTGCTGTAATGCTTTTCCTGGCCTCGGACGAGGCTTCTTATGTGACTGGCGCTGCCTGGGCCTCTGATGGAGGTATGACAGCAATCTAGGTAGGGTTAAGACCTGCGTCACCCTGGTGTTTAATACACCCAGACGAGAGGAAAAATGGATGGTAGACCACGTAACTTCCACAGATAAACCCGTAGCGATTGTGACAGGCGCAAGTTCTGGTATTGGTACCGCGACTGCACGTTTACTTGCTGAACGAGGTATGGCCGTTGCGCTAGTCAGTCGAAGGGAGGAGAAACTGGCCGAAGTTGCACGTGCAATAAAGGATGCGGGAGGCGAGGCTGCGAGCTTCCCAGCTGACCTGGCTATGGCTAGTGCGCCACAGGAAATCGTCGAGCGTGTTCTCGCGCGATTTGGGCGTATCGACGTACTCATCAATGATGCAGCAGGACTGGTAGCAAAACCATTCGGTCGCTTCACTATTGCCGAATTCGATGAGCAGGTGGCGATCAATATACGCAGTGTATTCTTTCTCATTCAATCCGCTCTCCCTGCGTTGCGTCGCTCCCCATCTCCCGCGATTGTAAACTTAAGTTCCTCTGTTGGTTCATGGGTGAGAGTGGAGAATGCCCTGTACTCCATGACAAAGGCGGCTATTGAGCACTTGACACGCTGCCTGGCAGCAGAACTTGCCTCCGACGGTATTCGCGTGAATGCCATCGCTCCCGGACCTTGTGCCACGCCGATCCTTGAAACCCTTGGAGATGATATCGACAAAGTCCACGAGGAATTGACTTCGACTGTAGCATTGGGACGCATGGGAGAGCCTGAAGAACTGGCCTGGTGGATTGCCCAATTGGTAGATCCACATGCTGCCTGGGTTACAGGGGCAGTTATTCCTGTCGATGGAGGACAAACATTAGGGGTCGGCCGACGGAGATAAGGATCGATACCCCTTGAAATATAGGCTCTCTGATGGTATACTTCCTTCA
>DATMNR010000339.1:0-4505 GCA_035568795.1 Ktedonobacteraceae bacterium | reverse complement strand
GCAATCAGGCAAGGGAAGTTTTCGTTTCTTGATGGGTAGTGGATCACGGCGTCTATCCATCATGCCTCAAATCCGGCGTCCCTCGCGCGCAAAATAGCCTGGGTGCGATCCGCCACTTGCAGTTTGCTCATAATATTCGATACATAGTTGCGCACCGTTTTTTGACTGAGCGACAGCCGCTCAGCAATCTCCGCATTTTTGTAGCCCTGTTTCAGCAGGGTGAGGATCTCACGCTCGCTCCTTGTCAGCTCAGGAAACACCTGTGAGGGTCGGCCTGCAGGCAATGCCGTGAAATAGTCAACAAGCTTGGCGGCTATCTCCGGACTGAAGATCGCTTCGCCGCTGCCCACCGTCCGAATGGCCCGCACTAGCGTTTCAAACCTTGCCTCCTTGACGATATAGCCTCGCGCTCCTGCCCGCATCGCCTCAAACACCCTCTCATCCGCCTTAAACATCGTCACCACCAGCACATGCGTCTGCGGGCTGCAACTCACGATCCGACGAGTGGCCTCCTCCCCACTCATGCCTGGCATATCAAGGTCCATCAGCACCACTTCTGGATGCACCTCGGCTACCAGGCGCACCGCCTCGTCACCCGTTGCTGCCTCTCCCACACATTCCATATCAGGCTGCGCGTCCAGAATCATACGGATACCAGCGCGAAATAACTGATGATCATCTGCGATGATGACTGTTAGCGGGTCCATCTCTCTCTCCTTCCTTCACTGCACGTTTGTACTCTCTCTGGCAGATAACGCCAGAGGCAGGCGAGCCGTGATCCGCAACCCACCAAGGCGATCTTTCGCAATTACGAACACGCCTCCAAGTTCCTCAGTACGCACTCGCATCGAGGTCAAGCCCACTCCTGCCTGAGCGTTTTGCGCAAAACCGTTGCCATCATCATACACCTCAATCTCCAGGGCCTCTTCGACCAAGAGGCTCACACGGCAGGAGTGAGCCTGGGCATGCCGAATCACATTGGTCACGGCCTCCTGCACAATGCGATAGGCTGCCACCTCCACGGCTGCCGAAAGCCATGGCAACTGGTCAGGCGCCTTGACCGTCACCTGCAGGACGGCATGGTCAGTTTGCGCTTCGTTCCCAAGGCGGGCCACAAAAGCTCTTACAGCCCCGACAAGTCCCAGTTCATCTAACTCGGGGGGGCGCAAGTTATACACAATGCCCTTGAGATCACCCATGACCAATTCGATCTCATATTCTAGCTGGCTCAGTAAAGCATCGGCAGTTTCGGGTTGACAGCGGTAGAGCGCGCGAACCAGGCCCACTTTATGCATGATCGTGCTCAAGAGCGGCCCAAGCCCATCATGCAGATCGCGACGCAGTCGCAGACGCTCCTCTTCCCTTGTAGTGACCAGGTGCTGACGCGAATGTTGCAATTCTGTCATTAGACGGACAGTATGGACGGCGAGCGCCGCCTGTGAACCCAGAGCATGCAAGAAATCCCATTCATCCGCGGTAAACGTATCCCCACGAGCACGTGGAGCCAGCAGCAATTCGCCAACGGCCTCCATTTGATATGTCAACGGCATAGGAATGGTCTGCGTGGTAGGAGTGCCAGTTGTGACGACGGGAGAAATGATATCATCATCCTTGATGGCAATAGCGACAAAAGGCAACTTGAGGGCTCCGGCCGTCGTCTCCACCACGATACGTAGGGCCTCATCCGGTTTCACCGCCTCCAAGCGTTTGCTCAGTTGCTTGAGCACCTTATCAGTCTCTGCTAGTTTCCCATAGAATAGGTGATCAACACTACGTTGCAAGCGTGTTTAAAGAGGCAAAATGAGGGCGGCCACAACACTGGCGGCCACGACAGCGATGACGAGCTGGCCGCTTTGATTGAAGATTCTACTGAGCACGCCAATAATCAAGGCAAAGATGCCGATTACGCTCGCTGATAACGTTCCCCAGAGGAGAGCGCGATTCAGGATGAGATCGATTGCAAAGAGTTTGTAGCGCAGTACTGCTATACCGATAGCCACCGGAACAAGACCCTCGATGAGCGTCACAATGGGTGGAAGGACCATATTATAGAGCCATACGTCCTGGTTGAGCGTTGGGAAGATCAAACTAGCGCCATTGAAGCCAATCCATCCTATCAAAGCTAACACTGCAAAAACGACTAACCATTTCGTCTGCTGGCGCTGAATCACGTTTGATACCCGCCGGTAACGGTAGATCTGAGAGGCTGCCATGATACAGAAAACACTGAGTATTACGAGCAAGTAGAGCACAGAAGGAAAAATGAACTGTACTTTATTAATGGCGTTTAGCACTGCTAAAACAACAATGGGAAGGATGAGCCAGCGTGTCCATCTTGGCACAAACTGACCATTGGGTAAGAGTAAGCAGAGGAGAATGACAGTCACATCCCATATGAAAATTTCTAATGCGACTGCCCAAGATAAACGAGGGTAGTCTATCAGGAGTGTGTTGAACCAGGAACTGGAAGCTTTAGCGAAAGAGAGTTGCGCTCCATACGCGACCAGCACAAAGGCAGTAAGCAGTGCCATCCAATCGTTGGACTTGTACCAGACGATTACCCCACCGACCAGGCATGATATCAGAACCAGAAGTAAGACAATAGCAAAGCTATAGCCGGCAAAGAAATCGGCTGAAAGACCGAGATGAGCTAGACCAGCGCGCACGATGTTCGGGTCGTAGACAACTGAGCTGGAGAGCGTGCGTAATCGATGATAGTAGCCTGGCATGCTCAAGAAGAAAAGCCCAAGGGTCAGCATGACAAACACTCCCCACCCAAGACGGGCAAGTATGAGCCATGGACCTTGTAAGCGTGTACGGGTTTCATGCTTAACTTCCTGACTCATGACGTTTGATACTGATGGATCGGAATGGCTCATGTACTTTACTCCTTACATGAGATAGTTAGCATTGCTAAAGGCAGGTCGGATTCGCCAACGGGATCTGGCCAGAGTATACGCGCTGTGCATGTCCCAACACCAGGGCCGGTGTCACCAGATGTCTTAAAATTGTCCTCAGAACTGTCCCACATGTGATGGGACAGTGGAGGGGACATCACTACAAATATGTGTGGAATGCGCCTGCTTACATCCTTCACTCGGGTACTTTCAATGTTCTAACAACACCGTACATCCATCAAGAAGCCTGGCTCAAATAGAACTCAACTGGTGAAAGGCAACTTTGACGGGGACTTCATTCATCGCCCCCTACCTGTAGCATGGTTTACTATTCATCCCTTACGAGATCGGATCAGGTTGTTGTCATTATACCATCTGACTACTCTTCCTCATGCAAGATTGACGAAGAACTTCCAGACGTAACCGGATCGGAACTTCTCATGCTATCTCCGGTTATCCCATTATAGATGGGACAATTCTGAGGACAAAATCCAGCGGATGTGGTGACACCGGCCCTGGTGTTGGGACATGCACAGCACGTATACTCTGGCCAGATCAACAGAAAGTTGTCATCCACTGTTGCGACAAAACCGGTGTGATCTAGCTTTCGGTGCTTTGATCAAAGATACGATACCTGGCTTATGTTTTTGAACACACGATAGTGCTGCATGCATAATATAAAGAAAGGACACAGATATGTTTTCTGTTCTAGCAACTCATCTGACTTACTTGCTGACAACCTATGGCTATTGGGCAGTATTGGTCTTTGTTTGTATCGAGAGCACTGGTATTCCATTCCCAGGCGAGACTATGCTCCTCTTTGCAGCCATCTATACCGGAACGACTCACCAGCTTTCACTTGTGCTGGTGATCATTGCTGCTGCCAGCGGTGCAATCATGGGGGATAACTTTGGCTTCTGGATTGGGCGCAAAGGGGGTTATCAACTCCTGCGCAGGTACGGTCCGGCTCTGCACCTGAACGAGCGCAAACTGAAACTGGGGCAGTACCTCTTCATGAAACATGGAGGCAAGGTCGTCTTCTTCGGACGTTTTGTCGCGGTTTTGCGCGTCTGGACGGCGTTCCTGGCGGGAACCAACCGGATGCGTTGGACAGCCTTTCTGCTCTTCAATGCTCTGGGAGGAATTGTATGGGCCACGCTTTATGGTCTGGGAGGCTACCTCCTGGGTGATAACATTCATAGGCTGACAGGGCCAGTCGCTTTCATCACCATTGCGCTTGCCATATTGGCCTTCATCGCGGTACTGCTCTACGTGCGCCGCCACGAGCAACAGTTAGAGGCTGAGGCAGAGCGGGCTCTCCCGGATTCACTTGACGTGAAGTCCTTACAGCAACACAAAGGACAGGCGCCTCGAGTGATCATTCATCCTCGGGAATCCTCTCAAGAAGAGATATCCCCGACACTCTCTGCTCAGAGTAAGCGAAATTTTCCTGTTGACAGTTCAATAGACCGTACAGAACCAGAGCGCGAGAATGCTCATGAAGCGGAACAAGTCTTCAAGATATGATCAAACACCGGCTCAGCCCTTCCTTTTGTGGAAGCCAGGTAGCAATTGCCTTTACAATACACCAAAGTCTCAAGCAAGCTA
>DATMNR010000338.1:0-6849 GCA_035568795.1 Ktedonobacteraceae bacterium | reverse complement strand
GTGCAAAACGTAGCATCCAACGCCATTGTTCAGATCAACTTCAACGGGCACACAGGCTACGGTGAGGCAGCCCCTGATGAATATTATGGCGAGAATGTGGAGACAGTCTTAGCCTGTATCAGTCAGTTTGCTGGCAACCTTGGTGATGATCCATTTGTCATCGAGGATATTCTCAATAATCTTGACCACATTATACGGCTCAATCCATCTGTTAAAGCCTCGGTCGATATGGCTCTGTACGATCTCGCAGGTAAAATGCTGGGTGTGCCAGTCTACAAACTCCTCGGGCTTAATCCAGAACATTCAGCATATACTTCGTTCACTCTTGGCATCGATAGCCCAACGAACATGGCTAAGAAAGCTTTGCTGGCTCGTGACTACCCGATTCTTAAAGTCAAAGTTGGCACCAAAAACGATATTGCCATCATTGATGCTATTCGAGAAGTCTCATCGGCGACGATACGCGTGGATGCAAATGCAGCCTGGACTCCAAAAGAGGCGATCAAGACTATTAATGCTCTGGCTCCCTATAACATTGAGTTTGTTGAACAACCTACATCACCCCGTGATCTTTTAGGACTGAAGCTTATACGTGAGAATGTGTCTGTGCCAATTATCGCTGACGAGAGTTGCGTTACTGTTGAAGATATTCCCATAGTTGCAGAGTGTGTCGATGGTATTAATATCAAACTGATGAAATGTGGTGGTATTCGACACGCTTTGAAGATGATCCATGTCGCACGCGCGCATCATTTACAGGTCATGATCGGCTGCATGATCGAAAGCTCGCTGGCAATCACCGCCGCGGCTCACATTACTCCGCTGGTTGATTATGCCGATCTTGACGGTCATCTTCTCATCGACAATGACCCCTATGACGGTGTAAGTGTAGTAGATGGCAAGTTGACACTCCCCGACCGACCTGGTTTAGGTGTCAAAGCAAGAGCTTAGAAATCCAGCACAGAGGAACCCACGGGAGACAAATATAATTGGCTCCCGTGGGTTCCTCTGTGCTGGATTTCTACATGCAATTTAGCTCGGCTGACGAGTACGCCGCTGCTTGCGGCGCTGCGCGGCAGCTTTGCGCTTGCGCCTGGCTTGTGGGCTTTCGTAATGAGCGCGACGACGTGCCTCTGAAAGGACGCCATCTTGTTGAACTTTGCGGTTGAAGCGCTTTAGCGCTTGCTCGAACGAATCGCCGGGATTGACCTTGACCTCACTCATGGCAATTACCAGCGCGATCTTCGGTCATTACTACGCCCAGATTTCTGAGGCTGATAGCAATCACTACAATACACTGGCTTGTCGCCACGTGGCTGGAATGGTACCAGGGCTTCATTACCACAGTTTGAACAAATGGCTGTATACATCTGGCGCGGCTCTCGAGAACCACCACCCCGGCTGCTGTTATACCCTCCACTTGACTGTGCCTTGCGCGCCGCCCGGCACGACGGACAACGAGTAGGTGCGTTTGTTAGATTGTGACTAGCATAAAATTCCTGCTCACCTACAGTGAAAACAAATTCCTGATTGCAATCGCGACAATACAGTGTCTGATCACTCAATGCCATGTTTCTCTCTCGATTCTTGGATCTAAATCCCAATAAACTCTCGTGTACGGCACGGCTTGCAACAGACTCTGTACTTCCGAGCAACTATGCACTATACAACGTCAAACGAGTATAACATATATCCTTGCCAAAATCACCATTTCTCAAAGAAATTTGCGACTACTGCGAAAATTGGCCCCTATGCTATAATACGCAGATAAACACGCTCACCTTATACTACATTTACGGAAAAGAGTAGAAGATGCCAACACGAGATGATGCCTATCAATTTATGACAAGCCATGTAAAAAATGAGAATCTACAAAAGCACATGCTGTCTGTAGAAGCAGCAATGCGCTTCTACGCACCCAAATTTGGTGAAGACGAGGAATTATGGGCCATGACTGGCCTCCTACATGACTGCGACTATGAGGAATTCCCAGACCTGCGTGAACATACACTCATATCCGCGGGCTGGCTGCGCGCGGAAGGTTATGACGAGCGAATTATTTATGCCATCCTGGCACATAATGACTTGAATCTTGCCACACATCCGCGCAATAACCCGCTTTCCCATGCCCTCTACGCCTGTGATGAAATCACTGGCATGGTTACGGCCACAGCCCTGGTGCGCCCTACAAAAAGTGTCATTGGCCTGGAAGTGTCTTCTGTGCGTAAAAAAATGAAGACAAAGGGTTTCGCTGCTGGAGTCAACCGCGATGACCTGTATAAAGGTGCAGAAGAGCTAGGCATAGACCTGGACGAGCACATCGCTAATGTGATACTGGCAATGTCAAGTGTAGCGAGTACCCTTGGTTTAGCTGGTATACAAACCACAGAAACAGCAATTTTAGGATAAATATTGCAATGTACTTATGAACAGTATGCAACAGCGACAGCAGAAACAATCACAACAACGCCTCTTCACCGCCAGTGAAGTAGCGCAATTTGAATATTGTCCATTGGTGTGGTGGCATGAACAATTCGAACCCCTTGCACAGGCCAACAATGAAGAACTCTTCGCCCGCATGGTAGAACTGGAGTATGAGCACGGAGCGCAAGCTATCGCTTTACCTGAATATCAAATGATCGAACAGCTTCTACTGCGAAGAGGAGCTTTTGAAGAAGGTCGCCAACAACATCTCGATCATGCCGGTGAAGTAGAAGAGTTAGAGGAAGAAGTACGCAGCGGTGTCAAAGCCACTGGGCGTACGCGTATCCTGGCTGTATTGGCAATAGTGTTGCTATGCCTTGCCCTGGCTCTGGTCATAGCAGCGATTTTCTTTCGCTAATGATTTGTAATTAAATCATCCGACCATCCGTAGGTGCCGACGATTCGCGCCTAACGCCGATTATGCCTTTTAACAAATCAAACGAGGTTATCGTAGGGGCCGATGTATCGCGCCCATCGCCGATGTATCGGCCCTCAGTGGTTGTTCCGATATCTAGTTTTATTGCGTAAGTTCATAATTACAACCATTTTCAGGAAGTACGGTAAGGAGTATGTTTAACAACATTCTGCTAGCTATTGGTCTTGGTCTGTTGTTAGCCTCGCTTGCGCTGGCGATTCTGCTACTGAATGAACGCCGCGTTCGACGCGCACAACTGATTGCTGAGCGTCATCGGGTGCTGGGATTACCAGAAGGAGAACTTGTATATGAAGATGCTGATGGTCTGGGTGAGCCATTATCATCCAGTAGTTATCCTTTAGTTGGTAAACCAGATTATGTCGTCAAGCTTGCTGATGGCCGCCCCGTTCCTATCGAACTCAAGCTCAACGTTCATGACGTAACCGCTCCTCATAGTAATCATATGATTCAGTTAGCAGCCTATTGTCTCATTCTTGAAGATTATTTTTTGCAAGCTCCTACACATGGCATCTTGCGCTATGCCGATCGAGAGTTCACCGTTGAATATACGCCTGCACTTAAAAAGAAAGTCATTCGTTTATTGACTGAAATGGCGCGCTGCAGCGAACAACAGCCACCACCCTTAGCCAAACAGCGTGTGGCCAAGTGCCGCGTCTGCACATTTCAGGCAATCTGCCCGGTAGGACGCAAGAAGTAGGGGCCCGATTTATCGCGCCCCCAATCGAGACTCACAAATAGAAAGGATTAAAAAGCAACTATGCCAAGTGAAGCAATTGAGCTAAGCGGACACATCATCGACTCCTGGACACTTCCGCGTGCCTGGGATGTAATCATGGACCGTGGAGGGAACTTCGATGTAGAAGAAATGCGTGTCGGCACGACCAAAACAGAACACAGTTATGCTCGCTTAAAAGTCACAGCACCCAACAAAGAAACATTAGAAATTATCCTTTCCGAACTGCAACAATTAGGCGCTGTGATCCTCCATGGAAATGATGCCGAAACTGCCACAGTAGAGCAGCATGGTGTTTTACCATCAAAGTTTTATTCCACCACAAATCTGCCTACTCAAGTTCGCATGCATGGGCAGTGGGTACAGGTAGAAAATATCGAGATGGATGTCGCTGTCGTGATTGATAAAGTCAATCATCGCGCTTACAGCAAACCAATGCACGAAGTACAAATTGGTGAAGAGGTCGTGATTGGACATGATGGTATTCGCGTTCAGCCGTTTGAGCGTGCCAGGGATCGTGAATCGTTTGCATTTATGCAAAGCACTGTCTCCACAGAGAAGGTCAAAGTACTCGTAATTCATGAAATTGCACGCCAGATGAAAGAGACTCGTGCCCACAACGGTAAGATTCTCTTCGTGCTCGGACCGGCGGTCATTCATACAGGAGCTGGCCGTTACATCGCAGATCTGATTCGTCGTGGCTATGTGCAGGTCATCTTTGGAGGAAATGCAATCATAACGCATGATATCGAATCTGCACTCTTTGGTACTTCACTTGGTATCAATCTCCGCAGCGGCGAACAGGTCGAGGGAGGGCATCGTAACCATCTACGCGCAATTAATGCCATTCGAGCTATTGGTTCAGTCGAGAAAGCCATTGAAACAGGCTTACTGAAAGAGGGCATTACATACGAAGCCATGAAACGTGACATCCCAATGGTTCTGGCCGGCTCCATACGCGATGATGGCCCCATGCCAGGAGTTATTAGTGACATGCAGGAAGCCCAGAAACGGATGCGAGAGGCATTAGATGGTGTTGAGATGGCAATTCTCGTTGCATCTATGCTGCACGCTATCGCCACAGGCAATCTGCTCCCCGCGACTGTGCGAACAGTCGTAGTGGATATCAATCCGTCGGTAGTGACAAAGTTGGCTGATAGGGGGAGCTTTCAGGCTGCAGGGCTGGTTACAGATGCTGAGTTATTTCTACGGGAGTTGGCGGAGATTCTAGGAAACAGTTGATGAACTCTTCTTACGCGTATAGAACCTGCGGGCCTTTTCCCGATTGCCACAACTCTTCATATTACACCAGCGACGACTGTGGTTCTTGCTCGTATCAATAAACAGCCAGTTACAACTGTCAGAGGCGCACACACGAACAGTATCTAGATCATCAGAAGTCAAGAAATCCGCGGCTGATCGCACAACCGGCCAAAGCATACAGTCCAGGTCACTTGCTTTACCAACCCAGCAGTCCCATTTGAATCCGTTTGCCTCTCGAACAATCTGGGCATGGTTCTGCGCATCAGCAATAGCAGCACTCAATGAAACAAGATCTTTATCTTCTGGTGATACATCTTCTGCCACCGCCTTGAAAATGCGAAAAATCACTTCCCGTATCGAAACAGCCCGTTGCAGAACACTAGATGCTTCTGAGGGACGGCGCGCTGCCTTCTCAAGCAACCCCTGCGCCTCTCGTTCAGTCAGCACCTGCGCCTGCTCGCCCCACGACACGAGATCATAATAGCTGTTAAGCAACTCTTGAGGATGCACCTCAGTACGATCATCCACAGTATTAGCAAAATCCAGGCACAACAAACCACCTGTTAAAACAAAAACCTGCTCTTGTTTTACATGCTCTTCCATACAATCAAACCTCCTACATCACTCTATCACATATTATACTAACTAGCAATATGCACTTGACAGGTTACTATTTTTCTGTTACAATATAACCATCAAATACAATTTTACTGGTTAATAGATACTTTGTCAAGTAAGGAGGCCAACACATGCATCCAATTGATCACTACGAAACCTTACGTAGAGGAAGAGAGGAACTGCTGAAACGAGCCGAGTACGAGAGGATGGTCCGAAAAGCAAAGGTGGATCACATACTGAACAGAAACATTCATCATGCGGCCATTTGGCTTGGCATCCGTCTTGTCAATTTGGGCAAAAAGCTCGAACAATTCGGATATTTCACTGAGGCTCGGCACTCTCATTCATCTTATACTCCAACGAGACCATAATCCTTGTAGCGCACACGTCATAAGAGTTTTCTTAGTATCGGAAGCAAACGAAAGAGGACAAACACGATGGAGACAATTGTCATATTACTCACTTTGTTAGTGACATTCAACATTCTAGTTTTTCTATGGGGCTTTGATAGCAGAGATGGGATAGAATCCAATCAGTCAGAGCTACGTCAACGATGGCCGGCATCTTACTAAGAAACTCCGTATGAATTGATTGAACAGTTTGGATTCCGTTGTCATCAGGACGACGGAATCTCTTATTAATAAGGGGCTACAACAATGATCGCGAGAATCTGGAAAGGTGAAACGCCTGAATCGAAAGCCGATCAATACTTCGATTTCTTAAAAGCGACAGGCATCAAGGATTATCAGGAGACAAAAGGTAATCAAGGAGTGCTAGTCTTACGCCGCAAACGTGAAGGACGCGCGGAATTTTTCCTGCTCTCCCTCTGGGAATCGTGGGACGCTATTCGACAATTTGCCGGCAACGATGTTGAAAAAGCATTTTACTATCCTGAAGACCCAGAATACCTGCTCTCAATGGAGCCAGAGGTCGAGCATTACGAGGTACTACTTCCCTTAGAAGGGAACAATATCCCCTCATAAAATTGCAGAAACACAATTCACAGGAGAACTGACATGCCTACCCAATCAGTGCCAGTAACTGAAATAACTACCACTGAAGAAGTCGCGCAAGCACAGCAGGACTCGCTGAGATCACACACCCTTCGGCACGATGCACTTTTGGTATTGGTAACGCTGATTTGGGGTAGCACTTTTCTGATCGTCAAAAACGCGGTCAGGTTAAGCGGTCCTTTTACCTACCTCACCCTCAGTTATGGTGTAGGCAGCTTGACATTAGCCATAATTTTTCATAAGCGACTCCGACATATTACCCGCAAAGAGCTATTGAGCGGCTTGATTCTAGGCCTGATTCT
>DATMNR010000337.1:0-15408 GCA_035568795.1 Ktedonobacteraceae bacterium | reverse complement strand
ATCCTGAGGTAGTTTCTTACCTCGGTGCCATGTTCGCCCCGGTGGCGGAGCATGCCGCCGACCACCTGGTCGCACGGGGACGTCGCGTCCTGGACCTCGGCGCCGGCGCTGCACCCTGGAGCCTCGCCCTCACTGCCCGGAACCCGGACATACGCGTGACAGCAGTAGATCTGCCGGCGGTCCTGGCGGTGACTCGCCATGTTGTAGCGACCAGGGGCTACGATCTTCAGTTCGAATACCTGAGCGGCGACCTGTTCACCATCGACCTGGGCCGCTCTATATACGACCTGGCCATCGCAGGCAACCTCTGCCACCTGTTCGACGAGGCGACCAATCGTCGTCTACTCGGACGACTCTTCGACGCTCTGCGTCCCGGCGGCACGTTGGCAATTTTGGACGCTCTACCCAACGAGCGGCTCGATGGTCCACGGTCAGTCATCCTCTACGCGCTCGGCTTGCTATTGCGCACCAGTCGCGGCCAGGTCTACCCGTTCTCGACGTACGTGGGCTGGCTTCGTGATATTGGCTATGAGGCGATCGAGCTCATCGATCTGTCTCAAACCCCACCAATCAGCCTGATCACGGCCCAACGACCATGAACGGCCAAAGATTTTCTCTATTCATGAGCAGGAAAAGACAGTTCACTCAGTTACTGAAAAAGCGATCTGAACTCTGAACCTGACAGTGCTTCGGCGTCCATCTTCGTATAGGTGCCACTTTTATGTAACTCTTTTGCGATGGCTCGTAGATGACCGAGTACTGATCGCATCAGACTACCGGCAAGACTTACACGTGCAACACCTAGCTGCGCAAGTTCTAGTAATGGCGGTCCAGGCGGACCACCCATAATGTTGATCGGCCCATTGATCGCCTTGACCAGGTTGGCTATCAAGGTCTGATCGAGTATTCCGATAGGATAGATGCAATCTGACCCAGCTTGCAAATAGGCATTTGCCCTCCGCACAGTATGCTCGAAGCGTCTCTCTGGCTCTCCGATTGCCAGTAAAAAAACATCGACGCGAGCATTTATCACGAATGGCACATCCATTGTGGTTGCTAACTCACGCAATGCCTTGATCAGTTCGACTTGATATGTGATATCTACAAGCGCTTTTTCGTGTTGTTTCGGGGAATCTTCGATATTGATTCCAACAGCGCCAGTCATGATCACAGCTTTGACCGTCTGAAGCACCTCTTCGATAGAATTTCCATACCCTGCCTCGATATCCGCTGTGACAGGACACTCAACCACGTTCGCGATTCGTGCTATAGCTTCCACCATCATCTCACGACTCATGTGTTGACCATCGCTATAACCTAGAGAAGCGGCAACTCCAGAGCTGGTAGTGGCAATAGCGCTGAATCCAGCTTGTTCTATGATACGTGCGCTTGCTGCATCCCATACATTTGGCAACACAAGTAGTGGTGGTCCTTGATGAAAGCTCCGAAATTGTGCGGCTTTCACTTTTTGTGTGCTGGCGTTCATACAAAAGTATCCTTATCAACGTCAAAACGGCGTCACAAACTTCACACTTGCCTCATGAAGCGTTGCATCGGGCGTGCGTATCTGAATGCGTATCTCCCAGTTGCCCGGCATCGCCAGATCGCCTGATCCGCTGAAATGGCCTTTGCCATCAGGCAGCAGGTTGACTGTATCCGTACCCATATCCATATCCAGCATGGTCGTATAGAGTGAAACGCCTATATTTGTCGCGGGTTTTCCTGTGGCAGCATCTACCGCACTCACTGTAAAGACGTTCGTGCCAAAGCGGTTGGGATTGACGCTTAAAGTGACTCTAAACTTTCCATCTTTCGTAGGTGCTGTTGTGGTATAGGACTGTGGTTTAGTTCCTGTTTGCTGTTGTTGCTGCGCGACTGCAATTGGTGATAAAGTACCCGCAAACACGTTCATCAGGCCAACGCAGATTAATATACCCACGCCCAATACTGGTTCCCAGCGCAGCACTCTAGTGAGTACCTGTGTCTTTTTTGTCAATCGTCCTTCACGTAATCTTACTTGTTGAGTAAGCAATTTAGTCGCTCGACTCGGTTCAGCGGTCTTCGTTATCGCTTGCTGGCCGTTGAGCGCAGACGAGCGATTTTGTTCTCCTATTTCCCCTCTATCTTGAATAGCCTGTAAGCGATTCGCGGTATAGCTATATTTCAGATACTCTTTTTTCAATCGCGGTCGTAGTATCCCAACGTGGGTGGCACTGGTAACCAGCAACCCGCCAATTAGCGCAATTTTAATGAGGAGAGCGCGTCCATATGCCGTGCTAAGAAATTGCTGCCATGACGTCAGGTGAAAAGTTGCGCTAAACGGACCAGTTATCGACATGATGACCACTCCAGCGATAGCCAGCGGAGAAAAGTACGGTAGCACGGTCACCAAGGAACGAGCTTGCTGAGGGATGTGTAAGCGTTTAAGCACGGGTAGATAGTTGGTGGCAATGTACATCATACCGCCTACCCAGAGTGATGCTGCTAGCAAGTGCAGCCAATCTATCACAATGGCGTACGATACGATATTAGGATTGACCGCTGCCGCGTGACCGGACATTGTGATCGCGATCAATAAAGCTGACGCGAGGATCAGATTCGCAATCGGTAGCGCTGTTTTGACGATACGCGAACGCTGCTGCTGCAAGATCATATAAATCGCCAGGATTATCGCTAACAGGATGACTACTTCGCGCATCATCCAGTAGATACCAAATCGCCCGCTTGTAGCCAGTCCCACAAGTAACGTAGGTGAGATGGCCGAAGGCAGGTCACCACCAGTAAGATTGAGTGCCTGTCCTATCAACACACCTATATTTGCCAGGAAGAGCACGATGAGCGTTGGAAGCGAAAAATATCGTTCAAAACGCCATTGTACCTGTTCGTTCGTGTTCCTTTCTTCTGCATGAGCTTCTGCTGACGTGGTAAGCACAAAGTTGATCCAGAGCTGTGCTCCCATCCAGAAAATGGCCCCCAACTCAACAAGTGTAATCATGATCAAATTGAACACTGTTGGGCCATCAAATTGTCCTGTGTATAGACCGGTCAGGTTACCACCACCCAGCACATTTGCAGCAGGATTTGAGCCTGGAGCGAGCGTTGGCACGGTGCCATCGGCATTCGCTACACTGAAAATGAAAGAACCTCTCAGAATATGTCCATCGGCAGCGGAGTCGGTGCGCCAGATAACAATGTAAACCGCCGGAGGCAGATTTGGTTGGAGTGTCACGTCCATCTCGGTTTGATCGCTAGACGAGACATGCGCATCACGATTATCAACTCGCTTGTTCTCCCCATTCACGACCACTGCAGTGCTAAACGCGGGATTTAGCGCTTCGCTGTACCACATGCGCACCTGTTTTGGCGCGATGCTTAGCACGGAATCTTTCGCAGGATCAGAACGCAACAAAATAGCATGCGCGCTCGCTATCGCTGGAAAAAGCAAGGTCAAACAAAGTGCAAGCGGCACCGCAAGCACCAAAAAACGCCGGCCCATAATCCGATGCAAAATAGCTTTCATTGACCCGAATCCTATCATTGAAAAACTCTTCCCAGCCTTATTTCTACTTCTTATGAATGTGTACGCAGTATGTTACACAGCACGATGTTTCTTCGTATTTGAAAGCACAGATGGCGAAACTATTTGCAGTAGTGAGGGGTATCACCCATAGATCCAGACTTAAAGGGTACAGGGGAGGAAGTCCCTTGCCAGGGTGCGGGGTGTCCCCGCCCACTGCTCCTTACTCGCCACCGTAGGTGGCGAGTAAGGAGCTTAAGTCCCCGATAATGAAGGGCTCACAAACCTCTTTTCACCCATAGAGCGACGTTTGTCGCGCAAAACTATAGTAAGACATAAAACGGAATACCAAAAATTCATAGACGCTGAACACTTCTCTAAGCTATAATACACCTGTATGGATAAGGAAGACAAGTTATCAGAACTAGAAGCACTACTTCAAATCACATTTCATGACCGCTCGTTGCTTCAACGAGCAATAACTCACCATTCCTGTTGCCCAGAAACAGCCGTACGAGACTCATACGACACACTGGAGTTTTTGGGTGATGCCATACTCGGCGCTCAAGTCGTCGAATATATCTTTCGCACTTTCCCAGAAACCACAGAAGGTGAAATGACAGCCCTGAAGTCCGAGGTTGTCAGCCGTCGCGTGCTTTCTAAGATTGGGCAGAGCCTTGGCCTCTTCCCTTATATTCGAATCGATACTACAAATATGAGGACATTTAACGATCGGTCGAAGGATTCACTGTGTACCGACGTATTAGAAGCCTTAATTGGAGCGATCCACATTGATCAGGGGCCGGAGGCTGCGCGTGACTTTGTTGCGCGCACAATCCTGCCTGTTGTTGCCCACGTCAACAAACAAACATTGGATACCAATCCTAAGGGGCGTTTGCAAAAAATAGTTTTACAACGCTCAGGCTCGTTACCTCGCTATCGTGTATTGGAGCAAAGTGGGCGCAACAACGATCGAGCCTTTACGGTCGGCGTCTTCGAGCAAGAATTGTTATTGGGTTTAGGAAAAGCTTCCAGCATTAAAGAAGCTGGTCGCTTAGCCGCGCGAGAAGCCCTGGAAATTCTACAGGAACAGCATGAAGTGCAGGAGTTTCATTAGAGAAAACGCATGTCAAAAAACAGAGTTTTAGTAGGAGAGCAATTTACGTGGTATGAAACCAATCTACCTCTGTTAGAGCGCAAAAAGCGTGGCCATTTCTCAACCCCTCCCCTGTTAGTAGAAAAAATTCTTGACGCTTGTGGTTATACCGCTGACAATGACCTTACACAAGTGCGGGTACTCGACCCCGCGTGTGGTAGTGGCAATTTTCTCATAGAAGCTGCGCGACGCCTTCAATCCTTTAGTATTAAAGCAGGTCTTTCCCCCAAGAAAAGCCTCCTGCTTTTCAAGCGTAACCTGTGGGGAATTGATCCAGACCCCATCTCTTGTTTCCTGGCCGAAATGCACTTGCAAGCCATCATACATTCAAGCGCTTCACACCAAGTCCCATTTGCATCTCTACATATTCACCAGGCCGATAGCCTGGTACTACCCTGGGAACCTGCTGTGGATCTTTTTATTGCCAATCCTCCCTATCTGGCTGCGAAAAATAACGACCTGAGTGGCTATCATTTCGCTCAACAGCGGGGCCAGGCTGATAGCTACCTGCTTTTTTTGAACCTTGCTCTCCAGGTTGTGCGTCCAGGAGGTTGGATAGGTCTTATTCTTCCTGATCCACTCTTAGCGCGCGCGAATGCGGCCAGAGAACGTGCGCGATTACTGGAAGAAACGACGTTACACCATTTATGGCATTTTTCGGATGTATTTGCAGCGGAGGTGGGCGCGGTTGTAATTATTGCAAGGAAATCTCCTCCAAAAAGCATGCACTCCATATCATATATACGAGGGCATTGGCGTTCAACTGTCGTCTTAGATGCTCAACATGAGGTGCAACAATCTTTATTTAGCCACCAGCCCAGCGCAGAATTCCGATATCTATTAAGCCAGGAACGTGGAGATTCACTCGAACGATTACGTATCTGTCTTGAAGAAACTCCAGCAAGTGAGCGCCGTCTTGCTCCACTGGGAGAGTTTTTAACTATCTCACGTGGCGAGGAATTAGGCAAAGAAAGCCCTGATCTCAAAAAAATCCACTCTCAGCGTAACCCTGGCACATCTTCAACTTTCGTTCATAAGGGAAGCCGCCCGGCAATAGATCTCCCTGACGATCTCCCAACCGTCTTTCCTGTATTGCGAGGTGGAATTGACATCCATCCATATAGTCCGCCCACAGCGAACTGTCTTATTGCTCGTAAGGCCATTCGTAAACCTCTGGAACGCTATTTATCTCCCAAATTGTTCGTAGTCAAAAGCACTGATCGCTTGCAGGCAACAGTGGATGAGCAAGGACATGTCGCTCTACAAACACTCTATTTACTCCATCTACGTAATCACCACAGCAAATCCGATCAACTGTATTTTTTCCTGGCATTGCTCAATTCGCGACTGCTGCGTGAATATGTCTATGCTCTACATACGGCTTATAAAATGGTGCAACCCCAAATAGAACAGCATGTATTAGCCAGCTTACCTGTTCCACTCGTGAAGCTGGAAGAGCAACAGAAGATTATCGAACAATCCAAAGCATTAGTGCGCGCTTGCAGCAGCTTAGACCCCGTTGTAGAATGGAGTGAACATATCACCAGAATATACGAAGAACAGGAGCGCGCCATTTGTGCGCTCTATGATTCCGCCTTACCAGGATTTTTGCTGACAAAGGAGTCATAAAAAATGGCTGATACTCGCCCTATTCGTGTTTTAGTCGCCAAACCAGGCCTTGACGGGCATGATCGCGGCGCGAAAGTAATTGCCCGCGCTCTCCGTGATGCTGGTATGGAAGTAATCTATACAGGTATACGTCAGACCCCCGAAATGATCGTCGAAGCTGCCATCCAGGAAGATGTGGATGCCATTTTGATGAGCATACTTTCTGGTGCCCATATGGCTATCTTCCCTAAAGTGATGGACCTCTTAAAGCAAAATGAAGTGGATGATGTGCTGGTAGCTGCCGGGGGTATATTGCCCGATGAAGATCTTCCTGCAATCAAAGCAATGGGCATCAAAGGTTGTTTTGGGCCAGGCACGTCAACAGATGAAATAATCGAGTTTGTGCGAGCCAATGTACAGGTTGATCGCCTGACCGCTGACGTATAGGTGTACTTTGCAAAATATTACTGAACGATTGCTTAGTGGAGACCGTCGCGCTCTAGCTCGCATGGTAACATTGATAGAGAATGAATCGCCACAGGCACGCCGTTACCTTGCTGAACTTCATCAGAATGCTGGTCGCGCTCATATTATCGGTGTGACAGGTGCACCAGGCGCGGGTAAAAGCACATTAGTCACACATCTTGTGCGAGAACTTCGCCGACGCGATCGTAAAATTGGCGTCGTTGCCGTTGATCCTTCCAGCCCCTTTACTGGTGGAGCTATTCTGGGTGATCGTATTCGCATGATGGAATTGGCCGGTGATCCAAATGTCTTTATTCGCAGTATGGCCAGCCGGGGTAACCTCGGTGGCCTCTCTGCTTCAACCCGCGATGTCGTGCGGGCGATGGATGCAGCGGGATATAATCCTATCATTATTGAAACCATAGGCACAGGACAGGCGGAAGTCGAGGTAATGCGTGCTGCGCAGACTGTGCTGGTCGTGAGCGCCCCAGGTATGGGTGATGAAATCCAGGCCATCAAAGCCGGTATTCTTGAGATTGCAGACATTTTTGTGGTAAGTAAAGCCGATAAACCTGGCGCAGATCAGACGGTCGCAGAATTGGCAATGTTACTGAGTCTCGATCCTCATCGACGCCACCACGATAAATCAAAACCTTACTGGCGAATTCCAGTTTTGAAAACCTCTGCCATCAAAGATCAGGGAATTACCCAGTTGGTTGATGCTATAGAACAGCATTCTCAATACCTGGTCGAAAGTGATATGCTTGCAAGTCGTATGCAACGCCAGGTACGAAGTGAGGTGGAATCGCTGGTGCTACATACTGTAATACTTGCATTGAGAGCCAAAGTGACTGAGGCTGAATGGCAACAATTGATGGAGGATATCACTACCAGAGAACGTGATCCCTATAGTGTTGCAATTGAACTACAAGAACGAATTGGCTTGAATGATATGTAATTAATCCAGGCTTTGCCCAATTGGTTTGGAGAGGGACTCATAAGCAGTCTTCCAATAGGAGAGCGCATCCTGTGGTTGCCCTGACTGTTCAAACATTTGAGCCATTCTGCCATAGACCTCAGCAAGTAAAACGCTGGCCTGCGTTTGGGAAAGATGTTCTTTTGCTCTTTCAAAGAAACTTCTCGCCTGCGAAAGAAGTAACTCGTGTTGCTCTCCCTTTGTTTGCTCGCTCTCTGCCAATGTTACTTTCCCACATGCAAGAAACATCAATCCCAGGAAGTAATTGTCATTCAGCCCATCAGCAACTTCCCAAGCGAGTTGGCAGTAACGTTGAGCTTCCTCCAGGTGATCCTCCACCAATCGCAAATCTGCCAGAGCTGTGAAATTCACCATCTTTAATTCCTGGTTGTTGTCCAGTGTAGCTATAGACAAAGATTCTTGGTAGTGATCAACCGATTCATGATATTCGCGCATCTGGTAACATATCTTACCCAGGAGATTCTGCACTCGCCCCTCCAGGTTTCGCAATTCTCTGTTGCCAGACCGTTCAAGTGCCTTCATACCGTATGTATATGCGCTTTCAAAATTTCCTAGCAGGCGATTGGCATCACAAAGACCATAGTAAATCTCGGGCAGGTCTTCCAGCTCGGGAATGTTCTTGCACAATTGTAACGCTTCTTCATAATGTTTGATTGCCATAACATAAAAGCCACTCATAATGCATGACAAACCCAGTGAGTGAAGCGCTTTAATGCGCACCTGTGGAAGATTGACTCTTCGTTCACTCAATAATTTCAGACTTTGTGTGTAGTGCTGAGAAGCTTCCTCGATGCGCTTCAGGCTAATGGCGGCATTTCCAAGACAAAGGAGGTAGAACGCACGACGCTCGCGCTCGTTATGTTTTGCATCATTCCAGTTTTCTTCAAAACTACTCGGAGGATACAGTTGGAGTAGTAGACATCTCGCTTCAGACCACTGCTCTAAGAGATTATAACACCACGCTGACAAGTAGGCGATCTGGCGTTCCTGTTCTGGATTGTGCGTTTTGAGATGTTGAAGCGCCGTCAGAGCAAGTTGGTATTGGCCTTCCTCCATCCAAAGTTGGGCACGATAGAGCGAATGTTCCGAATCAGATTTCTTGTTCATTATGATATTACCTCCGATCAGTAAAAGCCCAGCTATTATAGCATATCCATTGCTCTAATGATAGGTAAATGTTGCTGATTCAGGGGAACTTATAAAAATTGAACAGGGGGTTCCAGGAACCCTACAGGCTCCAGGAACCCCCTGTTTCACGACTGCCGTTTCTCCTTAATCGGTGGATGGCTGCTCAGTTTGGGCTTGTTGTTTCTGCTCTGATCCATTATAGATCAGACTATTCAATTCACTACGGGTGCGCTCAATAATACTACGCAGGCTTGTAAGCTTTTCTGGGTCTTGTAGAGCCATTCTACCTGCAATAGCAAGTAAACGCGCTGTCTCTGCCACTTCGCTTCTCAACGCTTGCATTTCTGGCTTAGGACCATGCCCACCGTGACCTCGCCAGCGCATCCATGGTGGACCTGCTGAGCCCCCTTGAGAGCTCTGACGCTCCGCAAGTGAGGCGCGCCCGGCATCTGTGATAGTGTATACTCTTTTCCCCTCAACCTCGGCTGAGGTCACCATGCCCCCATCCTCTAGCATTTGTAGTGTGGGGTAAATCGAACCCGGACTGGGTGTATAGAAACCACCCGTTTTTTCCTCTAGTGCTTTTATCATTTCGTACCCATGCATAGGTTGCTCTTGTAAAAGCTCTAGCAGTACAAATTTAATATCACCACGGCCAAAGAAGCGGCCGCCTTCACCTCCAGGCCCAAACGGCCCGCCAGGTCCAAAGGGTCCGCGACCTCTTCGCATTGCAAAGAATCGAGGCCCTTGCCATTCTTCCTGTAACCAGGGAGGTGTCCAACCCTCTCCCCATTTATTCTTACCAAACGGTCCGTGTCCATGATGCCCGCCATGATGATGCGCGTGGCGTCCTCTTTGGCGAAGCCAGGGTGGCACTCCTGGATCTTCTCCATAACCTGAATACTCGTAGGCAAATCTGTTTCCAAACATGTAAGATGCTCCTTTCTGTGTTATAAAGATATAACACGATATGTCGCTAATTATAACGATATATCGCAATTTGTCAAGTGTAATCCAACATTTCTTTTCGAGCGCTTCAACTTAAGTCTACTTGCGCATAAAAAGCGTCCATGATAGACTATTCGCTGAAGCAAAAACATATTTATAGAGGAATCGTATTGTGAACGACGAGCCTGAGAGCAGCCACAGGAGAAGCAACGTGCCTGGAAATTATACTACTGGAGACCGTCATGCGGGGCACCGTGTTGTTACCATAGGTGGAGGTACGGGTACTTTCTCCTTACTCTCGCATCTAAAAAAATACCAGTTTACTATAAGTGCCATTGTTACAATGTCAGATAGTGGTGGAAGTTCGCGCAGATTAATGGATGAATTTCAACGCCAGTTACCTCTTGGAGACCTGCGCATGTCATTAGTTGCGCTAGCACGTAATGGCGCACTTTGGCGTGAAGTATTCATGCATCGTTTTGAGCAGGCAGAAAATGATGATACGAAGCAGAAGATGAGAGGGGTAGGTGGCCATAGCCTGGGTAATCTCATTCTCAAAGGGTTGCAGGATATAAATAACGGCGATCTCTTGCTTGCTATTGAGGATGCACAGGAACTGCTCAACACTGCAGGGCGTGTGTTGCCTGTAACTCTTGAACAGACTATGATCTGCGCTGATCTTGAAGATGGTACCACTATCTGCGATGAGACGGAAATTGATACACGTGGCAAGAAGCATATGGGAGAGCTTTCTCCTATAGAGCGTTTGCGCCTCGAACCAGCTAATGCTTCAGCATGTGCTCAGGCTGTTCGTGCCATACGCAGGGCTAATACGATCATCATTGGTCCAGGCGATCTCTACACGAGCCTGGTGCCAAATTTGCTCGTTTGTGATATTGCACGCGCAGTTCGTGAATCAGACGCTGAAAAAGTCTACGTCTGTAATTTGATGACCAAGCATGGTGAGACTGATGGCTATAAGGCTTCCGATTTTGTGAACGCGATTCATCAATATTTAGGGGGGCGCGTCGATCGTGTCATTGTCAACGATGGCTTATATCTGCCAGAGGTGTTGGAAATGTATGCTGAAGAAAAGAGCGAGCCAGTAATAGTCGATCGCGCGCGTCTCTCTCGTCTTGTTCCGCATGTACTCATAGAGCATCTTAATTTGGAAAACGACAAACTAGCCCGACACGACCCTGAACGCCTGGTGAGAGCTATTTTCACCGATTATGAGTTTTAAGCAAGCAGCAGGTGTAACACTTCCTACAATCGAGGACCTATCATAGACCGTGGGCAATTTGCTCGAACTCTTCGCGTGGGAAAGCGCGCATCGTTTGTGTGCGAACACTTCCTTGCGCAATCGTACCCAATATGAGGCGAGCTGCTGTCTGGTCATCGGGAGCATCTGTAATTACAACATAATCATATTGTCCCAGGACGAGATAGAACCCAATAAGTTTGCCTCCAACCTCTTTTGCTGCGTCGTCGAAAGATCGTAGACGTTCGGGGGAATTCTTAAAGTCTTTGATCCCTTGCTCACTGAGATTGACCAGGCTAATATAGGTAGGCATGTAATTTCCTCCCATTTAGTGGTGAGTACCCCGAAAGATACTGCAATTATGGAGATACTGTAGGACAACGCAAATGGGCTTCGTGTTCATTCATCATTGTACACGTTCTATTGTAGACGTACAAGCTCAACAATAAACTACTACTCTGTCTCATACACCCATTATTTAAGTTGTGATGCTGCCCGCGCAATTTCTTTTTTCCCTATAATACCTTGTTCCGTAATCACTCCTGTAATGAGCCTGGAGAGTGTTCTGTCAAAATAAAAGTTACGAACCCTGACTCCCGGAATAGGCTGTTCAAGCACTTCGGTTGACTCTTTCTCCTCCAGTTGCGAAAGGTCACCAGACCAGCTAAATGGAGAAATCTTTAATGTCTCGCATAGTACATAAAAAGGGATTCTATGACCATGAGCAGCCCACGCAAGTAAAGCGGTACCAGCTTTGTTCAAGATATCTCCGTTGGCCAGTATGCTATCAGCACCAACTACAACTGTATGACATTGAGGAAGGAAAATATCAGGCTGCGCATCGGTAATCAATGTAATTGAGGCACTTCCCGTACTCAATTCACGTGCTACCTCGCGCCCTTCATAACGCGGACGCCCTTCTAACACGATAATATGTTCAATCTGTGAAAGACAGTTTGTGAGGACTTCAAGCACAGTTCCCGAAAGACTGTGTGTCATGATTGTACCTGTGAGGAATGGTCTGGCATAGCGCGTAATATGCTCTATTGCGGAGTCTAATTCGTTGAGTAGTTTTGCAGCTTCACGTGCCATTCCCTCTAATCCATCAGGAGCATTGAGAATGCGCCTGACTGCTCCTGCCAGAGCAGCCATTGCTGGCCGCGCGTTAGCCAGCTCATTCCCGGCATGTTGTAGTTGTTGCACATTTTCCTCAGGAGAGAAAGCTGGTTGTGTTGCGATATCATAGAGTATCGAAATTGTCTCTCGTACAAGCCAGCGGGATCCATGTTCGCGATCATTATATATTCTTGCAATGCGCTCGTTCTGATTTTCCATAGGTCTCCTTCATGCATGCTCCTATTTTTATATCATATATCATTGGCTGGTCAAGTTTCCAACCAATGAAGGCTTGAAACATCTAGAACGATTAGTTATACTGTATTGGTATGAGCCAATCAGGAGGAAACCATGAGACAACACTCATCTCAGTATCAGCCAAGACCATTATTTACTGCGCCAATTCATACAATCATTACGTTGGATCGTTCCAGTGGTCTTCCGTTATACCGACAAATTTGTCATCGATTACGAGAAGCAATTCTTTCGGGTGAATTGTCAGAAGGTACACGCCTTCCAACTGAGCGCGCCCTGGCCATTGAACTTGGTGTCAACAGAACTACGGTCATGAACGCCTACAACGAACTTGCCAGTGAAGGCTTGATCGAGGGTCATGTTGGCCGTGGAACACTTGTGCGGCGCAATCAGTTTGGCTATCTTGGTGATGGTTTTGAGAGCGAATCTGCTTCGTGGCTGCTCGGTCTACCTGCAGGTGAACGCGAAATTTTAGGACCTGATGCCTTGATGTTAAGCGAATTGGCTTCGATGAATGATAGCAAAGAAATCATCTCCCTGGCTCCAGGTAATCCCTCCCCAGACTTACTCCCCGCGGATATGATTCACAGCATTTTTGCCGATGGTTTACTTTCTGCCCGTCAAAGCGCGCTTGGATATGGCCCAGTCGAAGGATTGCACAGTCTTCGAAGAGCTATAGCTGCATCCATGCGTAATCGAGGGGTAGCTGTTGATGCGCAACATATCTTAATACTCTCTGGTTCTACGCAAGGCATAGGTTTGATTGGTCGTTTTCTGCTCAATCCAGGAGATGAAGTTGTTGTTGAAGTTCCGACGTATCTTGGCGCAATTCAGATGTTTCGTGCATTGAACGTTCGTGTGATTGGTGTTCCTACTGATAATGAGGGTATACGTGTCGATTTGTTAGAGTCAATCCTGGCACGCCATCGACCGAGTTTAATTTACACTATCCCAACATTTCAGAACCCAACTGGAACAGTTATGTCACCTGATCGTCGACGTCGGTTGATACTTCTGGCAAAACGCTATCAAACTCCGATATTAGAGGATGATCCATACGGTGAAATATATTTTAGTGATAAACGTCCCTCACCTCTCAAAGCACTCGATAATAGCGGTCAGGTGCTATATCTTAGCACCTATTCGAAAATATTGGCTCCAGGGTTACGCGTTGCGTGGCTTGCAGCGCCTGAGCCGATGATCGAACGTCTCTCACTCCATAAGCAAGTATTCGATTTAAATACAAATGCTATTGGGCAGTGGATTATATCAGAAATTTTACGGCGTAATCTTTTAGATGATCATCTTGTGATGGTACGCCAGCAATATCAGCAGAAACGTGACCTGATGTTACAAGCAATTGCAACTCATTGGCCCAAAGAAGTGCGTGTCAATCATCCCGAGGGAGGATTTCACCTCTGGTGTCGCCTACCCGGAGATATGCGTTCGCGTACTTTATTGCGTGAGGCTGCGAATGAGCAAGTTGCTTTTGTTATTGGCGAACCTTTCCATGTCGATGGAGGTGGCCAGCAAAACTTCCGCCTCAGTTTCGCCTATCCCGAAACCGACCATATCGAAGAAGGAGTGCGTCGCATCGGAAATGCTATGAAACGTTTGTTTGCTCGCCGTCATTCACACGAAGATCTGCACAAGCAACATATTGAACACTTGCCGATGGTGTAACATCAACATGTTGGTAGAATGCAGGCTCTTGCACAAACCTTGAATTATGTGCAATCTTTCGATTTGTCATGGTTCTTCAACAATATCAGTTCATCTTGAACCCCCCATTTTTTATATTCCGACAAATTCAAACCAACTCGTCGAGAAATCATATGTCTGGCAGGGGATAGCGAAGCTTTCAGTCGTTTGGAATCGACGGGATCATCAGGCCATTTCATAGTCTTGATGGTAACTTTGTATTTCTCAAACGCTTCGGTTAGCAAGATTAAATTGTCAACCCGATCTTTTAGATGATTGATCATTGCCAGTTTCATCCTTGGAGGAAGGTCATGGACAACTTGTGCAGTTAGCGCCATCAAGTTTTCCAATTCTTCTTCTTTTTCAAAAGCAGTAGCCGGGTCTGCTAGTTCGTTACTCTCGCTCAATAGGACATTCCCCATGTAAAGTTCACCATCTTCATCAGTTGGAAGAGACAAAGGAGCCTTACGTCTGCGTCCAATGTCATTAAACTCGTTACTTACAATCGACCTGAGATAGGCTCTATGATGTTCAATCTTCTTTTTCAGAAGTGCTTGCCAAAATTTAATACGTACACTCTGGATGATCTCATCGATCTCTAAATCTAACACTTCTGGACGAGCGATGTTTGAACTGTTAGAAGCTTTATTTCTCACTAGCATAACAATATAAGGATCGAACCGCACTAAGATTTCCTGGATATCGGAATCATTCTCTTTTTCAGACACACCATCCCAATTTTCAAGTTTCATGGTAGCGCCTCCTTGCGGTTCAATGTTTGCCATTATTTACGACAAACATTACTTCAATAATTATGATACATAAAAATACTTACATATACAAGGGACTTCTGTTCTTATTTTCAAGTATTCCACAATATATGTTTTGTGAATGCTACAAAAACAAGTTACTTGATGCTTGCGATGATATGCAAATATTCTACGTAATATATTTAATAATGACGATAGTTATGATAAATTATCAAAAATATTTATGGTTTTTATGAAAGATGATGTGAGATCAAGGGAATTGTAATGCGAAAAAACAGCCTTGACATCGTCCTAATTGTAGATGTATCCTACATATCAGAAGCTGTAATCGTAAAAGTGTTATTATTCCTGGTCGTTGAGGAGTAATAATTATGGCCATAGCAAATTTGAATTCTGACCTCACACCCTGGAAACCTACGTCTACTGATATCCCTGAATCATGGATGAAGTTGGCACAAGAACTCGAGCAAGAGGTCAAGGGCACCC
>DATMNR010000336.1:0-3680 GCA_035568795.1 Ktedonobacteraceae bacterium | reverse complement strand
TACTTTACAAGGACTATCATTCATGATTGAACAAGAAGGAGCCATTTCACCCGCGAACACGCTCTTTGTATTGCTATGTTTCGAAGGACCCGATGTTTACTCGACTGCAGGAGGTCTGGGGACTCGGGTTAGTGAGCTCAGTGAAGCCTTAGCAGTACTGGGCTATACCACGCACCTCATATTTATTGGTGACCCTTACAAACCATCAACAGAAGAGCGTGTTGATGGCCATCTTATCCTGGAACGCTGGTCGCAGTGGGTCAGCAAATATTATCTCAACGGCGTTTATGATGGCGAAGAGCAAAAACTTTATGACTTCAATGAGAGTGTTCCTTATCATATTTATAACGAAATAGTGCGCCCTGCTGTGTCTCAGGGTAAAACGGTCGTTATCATGGGCGAAGACTGGCACACAGCAGAAGCCATGTGCCGTACATCGGACCTGTTGAACTGGTTCGGTGTGCGCCAAAAAGCTATCATGCTCTGGAACCTCAATAGTTTGATGTCACTCCATCGGATCAATTGGGGTCGCCTCAACTATGTCACTACGATTACCACCGTAAGCAAGTACATGAAGCATAGGATGTGGGGTTATGGCGTGAATCCCCTGGTGGTTCCCAATGGGATCCCAACGCGTCATCTTACCCCGGTAGATAAATCTGCAGTGACCAGACTTCGAGAGATAGCGCAGCAGGGCGATCCACGCCGCCTTTTCTTATTTAAAATTGGTCGCTTCGATCCAGATAAACGTTGGATGATGGCTGTCGAGGCTGTAGCTAGGTTGAAGTATAGCGGTTACCCGGTTTCACTCTTTGTGCGCGGGGGTATCGAGCCACACGGAACCGATGTGTTACGTCATGCCTACAATCTGGGGTTAACAATCCAGGATGTTGTAGCCAAACGGCCAAATCTGGAGCAATGCCTTGAAGTTATGCAACATACAAGCTCTCCTAATATAGATATATATAACCTGCGCTTCTTCCTTCCCGAAGAATTTGTACGTACCACGTACAATGCTGCTGACGCCACATTAGCTAATAGTGGTCACGAACCATTTGGTCTTGTTGCCCTGGAAGTAATGGCTGCAGAGGGTATCGCCGTCACTGGCAGTACTGGTGAGGATTATGCGATCTCGTTTGAGAATGCTATTGTCACCGAAACCGACGATCCTGACGAAATTGTTGGTTATCTGCTCCATTTACGTCGCCATCCTGAAGAGCAGGAGCGGATTCGCTGCGCTGGTAGAAGTACCGCAGAGCAATTCCTATGGGATCAAGTGATCGAGAACCTTGTAAGCAAATTGGAGTTCCTGGCGCGCAAACAGGATATACAACCATCGTAGATAGCAAGTTGTGTTTATATTGAGAGGAAATCTACGATGGTTGCAGACCTGGCAATCTATACAGTGGTGCATCAGCCACGACGTTTGAAGCTCCCGGCGCAGCCTATACCACGAGGAGCCTCCATACCTGAGATCTATCATTGCATCTTCGATGAGCGCATGAACGAGCGCTATTTTAGGAAAGTGGCGCAATATTGCTATTATCCGGCAACGCGCATGTTTCTCGATCTGGTACGCGAAGGCATGCGGCTTTCTATCGGCTTTTCACTTTCTTTGCTGCATCAAGCTGAAAAATGGGATCCTGCTTTGATCGAACTTTTTCGAGAATTGGTAGTAGAAAAAAATGTGGAAATCATAGGCGTCGAGCCGTACCACAGTTTTCTGTTTTTGCTTGATCTGCCGACTTTCGTGATGCGCATGCGTTGGATGGCCGATGAGTTAGAGCGTATTTTTGGCAAACGACCTACCGTTACTGATACGACCGAAATGTGCATGTCCGTAACGCTCTATGATGCCCTTGACACGGCAGGTTTTAGCGGAGCGTTAATGGATGGACGAGATTGGGTGTTGGAATGGCGTGAACGAACTCATCTCTATACATACAGTGACGAAAGCCCATACCCGGTTGATATTCAAACTCCTCGTTCTCCTGTTGGTAGCAGGCAATCATCAAAGAGGCTCGCGGCCAAAAGCGATCGAGAGCATGGGACATATCTTCTGACGCGGCACCTTGCATTAAGCGATGATGTTGGGTATCGCTTCTCAGATCGTAACTGGTCAAGTTATCCGCTCTTTGCAGATACGTATGCCGATTGGATAGCTCATACCGGGGGCGATTTTGTCTTCCTCGGCTGGGATTTTGAGACATTTGGGGAACATCATCGTGTGGATAGTGGTATCTTTGATTTTATGCGAGCCTTGCCTGAAGAACTTGCTAAACGAGGCGTGAATTTTCAAACGCCAAGCAGGTTGATCGAAGATTACAGCAAATCTGGTTGTGCATATCATCTCCCACTACCTATTTATCCGACAACATGGGCAGGCCAGGGTAATATGGAGTTCTTCCTTGGAAATGATGCACAGAGAACTATCTTTCAACTGATGGGTCAAGTCTACGGCATCGCAAAACTGACAGAAAATCCTGATTTGCTGGACCTTGCGATATGGTTAGCGCAGTCTGATAACCTGCACTTGATTCAATGGTTTGGACGAAGCGGGCCTGAAGCTGAAGTTTCCTCGTACTTCACGCCTGATGAGTGGTGGCCGCTAGGTCCCAACGGTATTATCCATGAACAACAGCAGGTCTTTATCAACGCGCTTTATGCCATAGAACCATATCTACCTGCGCGTTTGATACGCCAGGCCAGACGTAAGAAGGGAATCAAAACTCCCCGGCGCCAGAGCGAATGGACTACACCTGATTCAGGTAATGTAGCAAGACACCTACATTTGACGTAGTCAATTCCTGGCCACATCACGTTTTGTGAAGGTTTTTGATATGGTATAATAGAGTTTAAAATCCCGTATTGCTGCACATTTGTAATGTTTTTCGTTGATATGCAAGGTTTGGCCGTGTTTCTTATCAAAGAGAGGGAAAGGCCATGAATAACCAAATGAGCCATCCCTGTGATGAGCTGTTGCAGCAGTGGCAGGTGAGACGTGAAACGGCAAATTTTTACTTTACGGCCTTGCTTCGTCTCAGCCCAGATTCATCCGATGCGCTTCGACGACGACAGGAATTAAACGACAAGGTGTTTGATGCCCTCCTGTCATGGAAACAAGTCGATGATCAGCTCCAGAGCTGTTATCAAGAATACGGTGAAAGAAATTAATTGAGCACTGAGCCACATAGAATAGCTGTGCATCATCATATATTCCCACCTGATTACTTATCTTCCAACCCTAATGCCTTACGTTCCCTCCAGGAATTAGTCGATGCTTCACGTATCCTCATTGGTAGTGATTACCCGTTTGCCGCCAGAGGCGACTACATTTTTGCCGTACAAGGTATGCAAAACTTTAATGGCTTTGACGAGCAAACCCGAATAGCAGTTGAGCGAGAAAGTACACTCGCGTTGTTCCCTCGTTTCAATTAGGAAATGAAGGAACGAGGTAAAGAACAGGTTGAGATTTTTGGTAATTTCATCCTAATCTTAACCTATAATGCCCAAAAAATTGACGGGTTTCAGTCTATTCAGGTAGACTCACCAACAGTATCGATTCGGATGCTAAAGGGATTCCTAACGTGGATGCCCGGTTTTAGTTGGATATCGCGAAGCAACGGATATCCTTAGTATGAGGTAAGATATGCAGCAATTCAGCCCTATTCCATCATTTC
>DATMNR010000335.1:0-4378 GCA_035568795.1 Ktedonobacteraceae bacterium | reverse complement strand
ATCATCAGGACTGAGCGAGCGCAACCCGAGCGGGGTAAGTAATGGTTCTGTCACCTTCTGCAGTATACTTCGCATCTGATCCTCGGTGAGCAATGTGGGGGTCAGCGAGGCGGCAAACAGTTGATTCGGGCGCAGTGAAGCGTCGTTTTGTCCTGCAACTCCCTCGACATCGACCACATCGTAGAGATACCCTCCTTCTTCGTTCCAGAAGCGACGGGTGAAGTTCTCATGCACTTTTGAACGCAATTGGCTAAATTTGCTAGCATCAAGAGCATAATGCGCTGCCCAGGATTCCATACAGGTAAGTGCATAATACCAGAGCGCATTCACTTCTACAGGTTTGCCATGCCGGGGAGTGACCACCCAATCACCAACTTTGGCGTCCATCCAGGTAAGTTGCACCCCTGATGTACCGCCATGCAGCAAACCATCAGCCGGATCAACGCCGATATTATAGATGGTGCCTTCAACATGCCTATCAATTATGTCGCTCAGTGTCAGGAAGAGTTCGTTCAGCAGCGACCAATCTTCCGTTGCCTTCAAGTAGAGATCAATCGCATGGAACATCCAGAGCGTCGCATCAATGGTGTTGTACTCAGGTGCCTCTCCACTGTCAGGGAAACGATTAGGAATGAGCCCTCCATGGGTATAGGAGGCAAATGCTTTGAGGAGACCACGTGCTTCGTCATATCTCCCTGTACTAAGGAGCAATCCCGGCAGTGAAATCATGCTATCCCGGCCCCAATCGGCGAACCAGGGATAACCCGCAATGATCGTCTTCAAGTCAGAAGAGTGCTCTCCTGGCTGGTTGTCCTGGGTGTTTGCAGGACGAGCGACGATAAATTGATCTGCGGCAAGTGCCAATCGGGCGAGTGTAGGATCCCGCTGCGGGAGAGGAAATTTTGTATGATTCACTTTTGCAAGGAGTTGTTGGATTCGCTGTTGGTGGCGTGTCCATGCCTGTTCAATTGCTGCTTCATGTTGTGGGCTACCAAACTCAGACGGCAATTCAGCTTCAGTGCTGAGTACAAGAGTCACACGCTCCCCTGGTGTTATCTGCATGCTGAATGTGCCTGGCTGATAGACATCATCTACATCAGGGAGACCTCTTTCTGTGTCACGCCGGTGCTTTACACCCCAGAACCAGTTCCCCGTCGAAGTAAATTGGGCAGGCGGTCCCAGAACAAGCATACATGCTGGAGCCTCTTCATATGCACGGATACGGCAGCGATTTCCCTGATTTTCTACCAGAAAATGCCAGTTCGCATCTCCGTGTGTCGTAGCATGGTGACTGCGGTAGACACAATATGGAGTGAAAGTCAGAGTAAGAGGCCCCACATTCGTAGCTCGAGCAGGTACAGCCGTAAGCGCGTACTGGACATACGTTGTGTTCTGTCCGTACTCCATCCAGACGCGCTTCTCAAGTGTTATGTCTTCGCTCAATTGATAGCGGAAGCATGGTACGTCGGCCTCTAGAGAAAACGTATCGAGATAATTATATCCTTGTGGATCGATTGTGCCATCGCGATATTCATTTACGCCTAATTTGAGAACACTTTTATCCGGGAGTTCAATCGTTTCATCAATTTTGGTGACCAGAACATCGCGTTCTACAGGTGGAATAAGCGCTGCTACAAGCAATCCATGATAACTGCGTGTAGTAGCTCCAGCAATAGAGCCGCTTGCATATCCACCCAATCCATTCGTTACAATCCACTCACGATCAAGTCCCGCTTGTACATTTCTACAAATATCCGGTCCTACAGAAAGTTCCCAGGCGTTATCTGTAGAGTGATCTGCTTTAACTTCAGGTTGTATGGCCATATGCTGCTTTGTTGTGCGAGAGGTCTTCCTGATTCACTCAGGAACAGCGACCAGCACGCACTCTCCTTTCAGAATTTCAGTAGCTCCCATCAGTAGGGAATGAATCTCCACAGTAAACTGTACAGCTATCGTGTTAAGAAAGTGTTAAATAGAAGTAAAGTCCAATATATTTGTATTTGGACAATTACTACTGCCTGGAACCCACTCGTTCTCCTTTCTACAGTACCCTCTTGAAAACAATTACGCAACCTCAGAATTCACTATTTTTCTGCACCGCTAGAATCCATACATTCAGATGAAGACCAATCGCTTAGTCTATTTACACTACCGATTCTATAATCTGGTAATGAAAAAATAGCTCGTTTTCAGGATGTATTCTCCAACATTACATAGTACACTAAAGAGTGCGACCTGATTCGGGAATGGCTTGCACTTTAAACTCGACTACATTTTAACAATTGCTTAACACGATAGCTGTACAGTACACTGTGGAGATATTTTTCCTTTACACAATGGAGCAGCGTATTACATTGCGGAATACCGGTGTGCAGAGGATGAAGACCACTCATCCAGGAGACACCTGAGAGGGTTTTCAAACTACGTCTATTTCATTTTCCGCACAATTGTCACCTGTTTCTTTAGTACGAATTGAAATGACTAAGCAAGGAGCGATCATCAATGACGGATGCAGAACAAACTCGGCTTCAAGAAGCGCACGAGGAAAAGCAACCATGGTACCGTTGGGGACCATATCTCAGTGAACGTCAATGGGGAACTGTCCGTGAGGATTATTCCCCCGATGGAACCGCGTGGGATTTCTTCCCACATGATCATGCCCGTTCGCGTACGTATCGCTGGGGCGAAGATGGACTGATGGGTATCAGTGATGAACAAGGTTTGTTATGTTTTGCTCTTGGCCTTTGGAACGAGGCTGACCCCATCTTGAAGGAACGCCTTTTCGGTCTGACGAACTCCGAGGGCAATCACGGTGAAGATGTGAAGGAGTACTATTACTTTCTCGACAATACACCCACCCATTCATACATGAAAGCCTTGTATAAATATCCACATCGCGCCTACCCCTATAACGATCTTCTCGTAACAAATCGCAATCGCAGTAAAGAAGAACCCGAATATGAACTCATTGACACATGCGTTTTTTCGGAAGATCGCTACTTCGATGTCACGATGGAATATGCTAAAGTTGATCCGCTCGACATACTCATCCGTGTGAGCGTCACTAATCACGGACCCGAAGCAGCGCCCATCCATGTGCTTCCCACACTCTGGTATCGCAACACCTGGGCATGGGGTTATGATGATCGCCGACCTCAATTGACCGCAGTCAAGTCCGAAAAAGCGAAAGCTGCGAAAGATGAAGTGCGGCTGGTGCATGCAGAGCATCCTGAAATGAGAGAATCCTGGCTTACATGTCAAGGGACACCAGAATTACTCTTTACCGAGAACGAAACGAATAACGAGCGGCTGTGGGGTGTCCCCAACCGTACTCCATTCGTCAAAGATGGCATTGATGACACCATCGTCAACAAAGCCGGGGGCAAAGTCAATCCAGAGGGGGTTGGAACGAAAGTCGCTGCTCACTATGCGCTCATGATTGAGCCAGGCGCAACCCAGACCATCTTATTACGCTTGTCAGTCAACCAGCAAAGTAAGCCCTTTGCCGATGCCGAGACAACCTTCGCCACACGTATAGATGAGGCAGATGCGTTCTACAGTGCGGTGAGTACCGCTAAGACGGACGATGAACGAGCTGTCCAGCGACAGGCATTAGCCGGCCTGCTCTGGAGTAAACAATTCTTCTATTATGATGTAGATAAATGGTTGAGAGGTGATCCTGCCGGACCGCCCCCACCGCCCCAGCGCAGCCGCAATAAAGGCTGGCGTCATCTCAGCAACTTCGATGTGATCATCATGCCCGACACCTGGGAGTATCCCTGGTATGCCGCCTGGGACCTGGCTTTCCACTGTATTGCAATGGCGATTATCGATAGCGAATTTGCCAAAAATCAACTCCTGCTGATGCTCCATGAGCGCTATATGCATCCCAGTGGCCAGTTACCTGCCTACGAATGGGCCTTTAGCGACGTCAACCCTCCCGTGCATGGCTGGGTTGCCTGGCGCATCTACATGCAAGAGAAGGAGCGCACAGGCAAAGGTGATACCCAGTTCCTGGAGCGCATGTTTAATAAACTGATGCTGAATTTCACCTGGTGGGTGAACCGTAAAGACGCAGAGGACAATAACGTCTTCGAAGGCGGCTTCCTGGGACTGGACAACATCGGCGTCTTCGACCGCAACACGCCGCTGCCGGATGGCGCAGTGCTTGAGCAGTCCGACGGTACGGCCTGGATGGGCATGTTTGCTGCGATCCTGCTGGCCATGGCCCTGGAACTTTCGCGCACTGACCCGACGTACGAAGACATGGCTGCCAAGTTAGCCGAGCACTTCATGTACATCTCCGACGCCATCTACGGGGGAGAGCGCACCGGCCTGGGACTCTGGAATGAGGAGGACGGCTTTTTCTACGATAAGC
>DATMNR010000334.1:0-4358 GCA_035568795.1 Ktedonobacteraceae bacterium | reverse complement strand
CCTGGCCACGGAAGTCGAAGGACACGCAGCGGGAGCGCTCCTTGTGCAGCGCGACCTGGGCATCGAACATGCGACAGCCCCACACAAGCCATGCGCAAAGACGATGGTTTCAGGACCTGTACCATGCTCCTCGTAATAGAGCGCCGCGCCATTCACTCGGATGATAAACATGTCGATAACTCCTTCACATACAAGCAGCGGAAGCTGCTGCAAGTGATGTTATTGCAGCCGAGATCAAAGAAAACCCAGGGAAAAGCATCGCCAAAGCAGTACAAGAACTTTCGCCCAACTTGTCGAAGCATTCGACATCAAGCCTAAGCAGACGCGCTTTATTCCTTCTGACCACCGATCTCGTGGTCCCGAAAAAATGGACGCCAGGGGCCACAGCCGAGCAGGAAGGGTTGCATGAGCGCTCGTTCGGCCTGAACGGTGTGATTCAAATCGTGAGCGGCCCAGGTGTGCAACATCTCTGCCAGAGTGACAGTACCCAACGTGGGATGCTGTTTCGTCCGTCCCAGATCGTCATCCGTCACCTGATTGAACAGGACAAGGCTCGCTTTTCGAGCGTGTGCGAACACCGCCACCAGCTGCACAGGAGTCAGTGACTCAGTGCCTGTGTGAGGTTCGTTTGGATCGAAATCCACGAACTCCTGTCCTGCCAAAAAAGCGTGGAAGCGGACAGGAAAAACCAGGCGCTCAGCGTCCAGTAAATGCTGTAAGCAATGGAGTGCTGACCACTCTCCTGCTGCTGGTGGACGAGTCAGCAGATCAATTGGAAGCGTGCTGACCAGCCGCTGCCAACGCTCTGGAGTGGTGGAGAGGACAGCTTGTACGTCCGCTAACCAAGTAGTCAATGAGCACCTCCTGTTGTCTGATCCTATGCCCGAAGAGGACATAAATAGGTCTCTGTCCTACAAATGTTTTTTGACAGGTCTTTTCCTCTCACCTCAATCATACCCCACAAAACGGAAGCCCGACCACTGTCTACCCGATGTTTGCGCTGAGATTCCCCAGCTTTTATGGAGACCCGAAACATTCGGGCAAACCTATCAATTGATCATAAGCAACCAGGCTAAGGTAGCCAGCGAAAAGGAACACAGAAACTGAGGACAAATCAATCAGGTATCAATGAGGAGCATGTGTTGAGAGGAAAGGGTCGAGGTAAGAGAACATATATTCTATTACCATTAGAAAAATGCATAAATAATCTCATCGAAACCGACGGGTGTCGACTCCTCTGTCACCAATTTTCTCCCTCTTCCTTACACCTGCTGGGGAATTCTATCTCGAGGTGCATCATCTTCTAGCAAAAGATGAACTAGTTCAGAGAAGTGACCCTCATTTTATCAAGCACCGACGACCATGACCCAAGCACCTGGCATACGGTATTCCTGCTGAACTCTTGCCGACAGTAGTATATCGTGTGGTAGAGCGGAAGGAACCGCTCTGTACTGTAGCAGCCGCATATGGAATCTCGCGTGAAACGATCTGGCGCAGCATGGACAGCTAAGAAGAGTAACTATACAGTTACTGTTTCTACGACAGAAACGTGCATCGGTTGATATCGGGTCAGGTTAAAAGTGTGGTGAGCCGCGCAAGCCATTGCGACAGAGCACGTACGTCAACAATCTCGTCAGGCAGGATCATACCTTTATGAAACGGCTCGTCAAGCCCGAGATGAGCTTCTTTTCGTTCGAGACCACGTGGCTATCCTTGCAAGGATATGCGCACGAAGAACGTACTCCGGTAAGGTCAGATCGGAGACGTGGAAAATAGAGACAGCATGCAGCAGTGGGTACTTATCGCCAGCCTGTTTGGAGTGGCTCTTTAATCTCAACAGCAAAGTGAGATTGCAAGCCGCCGGCATTCCTCTTATTTTTACAACACAAACTTACTTAAAACCCTTGGTGATAAAGTTAATAATATAAGGTATGAGGGTAAGAAACGCAGGTATAGAAAGTGTAGCTATCAGACGTCGTATCTGGCTAACCTCCAGGGGCCATTTTGGGAAAGAATCATTGATCAAACTATAGCGATGTGTAATTGCAGAAAGACGATCATTGTCAGCCAGAATGCTTGCAGTCTCTGCCATTTCTAGGTTCTGGGGATGCTCGGTGATTGCCTGGAATTCATCCACGAGTGGTTTTAATACTTTATCGCGTTCCTTCAGCATGAGTGAGTGGGGCAAAATCAGCCAACCCAGGATTAAAGAGGGTGTCAGAATGACGTATGCAGCGATTAGCCCGATAATATCCAAGGAAGAGGAGAATGTGTTTCGATCGGTCGTGAGTTGAATTGTATTAAAGAAAGTCAAGGTTGTTGCCATGATGATGATAACACTGAACCACACTATGTTGCGCATTACCCCTAATCCCCCAGCTCCATCAGGGTGCAGTGGCTTGACATGAATTGTAAATAAACGAAACAATCGATTGCTGAAGAACAAAGTGATCAGAAGCCGGATGATACACATAATTGCATTATAGGCAATAATGATATCGAGAACAGCAGTTACCAGCTGTAACCATAATGGGACATAGGTGAGAAATGGTGGACCATTGACAAGATAACGATTCACAAGGTAAATGATTATGAAAATAAAAGTGCCAATGGGCCACAACGGACGATTCATCCAGAACGACAAGTCTTGAATAAATTTTGTATAGGATTTTGCAACATTCTGGGTATCTATAGATTGATCCAACACGTCATCATACCACAAAGTATTGAAGAGTTGAGCAATTGTGTCTGGCATCCAAAGATAAGCGATATAACACAAGGTCGCAGTTGTCGTCTCAAGTAATGCAAATAGGGGCTGATTGATAAGTCTCTGGCCTGTTCCTGGCAATCTATATAGTCCGTAGAAGCATAAAATGCTTAGTAGGACAATAGTAATTAGGCTGGCCCAGTTATTCAAAGACAGCTTTTCTCTTAAAAGAACCATCCAGGGATCATTACGATATAAATCTGAAGCAAGTAGTGTAATATTATTATCATTATCAATGGGCAATTCCGGGTCCACCTGTTGATTCTGCGCATTTTCCTCCATGCTTGAACCTCCTTGAGTTTTCCGGGCGAAATCAGAAACTGAGTACGAACCAGCAACACTTTTACTATTACTAAATAAGTTCTGCAGCAGAATATCTGATTAATACCTGCGCTAGCCACATTTTATTTACTTGTATGCTTGGCAAACTATACTATTCTTGTGCATTTTGTTTCTGCAATGCAAACGAACTCGCGGCTCAATCGTAATGCAGCCGTACCTAAGAGCAGGCATAACATAACGAGCAGCCAATAACTGAAATCGGGAGCAAAGCGAATGAGGATAGACAATGGTAGATCAAAAGCCTTAAGGAGAATTGATAACAGTACAATAATACAACAAGGTAGAATGAGCTCCCATATCAGTGGCAGCCAGTACAGGTATCGCCTAATGGGGGGAAAAGTCAGAGGTCGAGCGGAACGCTTACGAAATAACCTTATCAGCGACAAGGTCTGCAAGATGAGAAATAACAGGGCAAGCGCATCAAAAATCAAGTAGAAAGTATTTGCGCTCAGGACTTCATCTGCTGGTCGGAAACCTAACGCCATCCTGGTTACACCTGCGGCAATACGTCCAATCTTCCCTAGCTGATCTGCTTGTATGAGCGCATTATTTACATTGGCAAGGATTACAATACCCAATTGTCGTTTCGGTACTAGGATCACATCGGCATGATAATTTGCGGTATCCCCACCATGCCAGATTACTGGCTCACCCTTAAGTGTACCTACTACCCAGCCCATGGCATATCGGCCACCTGTTCCGACCGCCACTACAGGGCGATGCATTTCGGCGATGCCATTGGTTGACAAAATCGAAGTTTGAGCATAGTTCCCACCGTCGATCTGCGCAACTAGATAGTGAGTCATATCCTCCGCACTAGAGATAAAAAAGCTGGCACCTAGCGCAGCTTTCGGATATGGCACTGTCGCAGCAATCGGCAATCCGAACCACCAACGGTATCCTTGCGCCAAACCATTGCTCTCAGCTTCGTTTTGATCTACAAAGCTTTGTTTCATTTGAAGTGGAGAAAAAATATGATCTTGTATATATTGTTCAAAGGATTGTCCAGAAACAATTTGAATAATGAGCGCCAAAACGATTGCATTATCTTCGGAATATTGAAATGTTTTTCCAACAGGTGTTGTTAGAGGGATCGTGCTCAATTCTTGCACAAGTTGTTCCAGGGTTTCAGTGCCATCACCAGCCAGCACTTTGCCCCCTGCATATGTTGGTATACCACTCGTTTGATTGAGGAGATCGCGAATGGTAATCTTGCTAGTTTCAGGTGAATTACCCACATTGAACCAGG
>DATMNR010000333.1:0-4068 GCA_035568795.1 Ktedonobacteraceae bacterium | reverse complement strand
ATTCAGGCTTTCTGCCTGGCTGCTTCATCAGAGGTAGATGGCCAGGAAGACTACCGACCCATTTATGTGCATGCGAAAATCACGATCGTCGACGATCTCTGGTCCACGGTCGGTTCCGCCAATCTGAACAACCGTGGCATGCGCGATGATACCGAAATGAATGTCGCAGTGCTTGATGCAGAACTGGCGCGTGGTTTACGGATATTGCTCTTGGCTGAGCATCTCGAGTTGATTGGTGAAGAGAGTTTGTTGACGGCTGCCTTGCATCTGGGCCGCCAGCGGCAAAGGCAAAGTGTGGATAAGCAAGCGGCAGAGCTTTTGCAATCCTTGCAAGAGACACTTGGGGACCCAATGGTAGGTCTGCGCTTGATGATCGAGCGTGCGCAGGACAATCTGCGTCGTTTCAAAGCCAAACAACCCCTGGTGGGCCACCTCCTCCCCTACTTAACGGGCGAGGAGGCAAAGCAGCAAGGATTGGTATTCCACGAAGAACATGGCTGGGTAGAAGTACCTCAATCGAGGAAAGTTGAGTGATCAACTGATTGCAAAATTGAAGGGAGGTATGGAACTCAGAAGGAGCATGAGTGATGGCTGTCTTTAGGATAGCTATGAGATGTTTGTCCTGGTTTTGAGGAAGTTTGTATCACATTGGGAGGACTTAAAGTATGGCAAGTACGTCTGAAACCGCTGCTAGCGTTCCAGGAAATCCCTGGTGGATCATCCTGGTAGAGGGTATCTTTGCCCTGATTTTCGGTATCTTTTTGATCACAGCACCAGGAGCTACATCCGTATTCCTGGTTACCGTATTGGGGTTTTACTTTCTTATTCGAGGCATTTTCTCGATCATCGAGATCTTCATCCCCAATACAGGCATCCACTGGGGTTGGCTCTTGTTTACGGGCATTCTCGGTATTCTTGTTGGAATGGTAGTACTGCGCAACTCCTTGTATGCAACGATCCTTATCGGGACTTTCGTGATCATCTTTGTGGCTGTGTATGCATTGATCATAGGCATTTTCGGACTGATACGGGCTTTCATGGGTGCAGGTTGGGGCACTGGCATTCTGGGAGCGTTGAGCATCATCATCGCAATCTTCTTGTTTGCGAACCTTTGGGGAGCGACCCTTGCTCTACCCATAATCTTAGGTATAAGTATGATTGTCGGTGGCATTATCGCTATCTTCTTTTCATTAAGTGTACGGAGCGCTTAAACAAGAGTCATGTGATTGTTTTCCTAGCCAGCAGGTGCAGGGAGCGAAGCCTCCCTGCACCTGCTGGCTAGGTGACGCATCCAGTCGTAAAAACGGTGAGTTGTGCCAGTACGATGTATCCCACCTCTCACTTTGCCTTCATCATTTTGTACTCATACTACTTGAGACACACGATGGATAGTAAACATACGATCGAGCTCATGGCAACGGCCTTCGAGCTGGTAGGGGTCGGCATCCTCGTCTTAGGCTCCATCATCGCCTTTGTTCACTATCTGGTCACCCTCATTCGTTCACGGAAGAACCACGTGGCCTATAGAGGTCTGCGCCTGTTCCCCTTCCCTCTCGCTCCAAAAGCTGGCCAAAAATTCTGGTGCATTTTGCATCATATTTGCATCATATTTTCGACAAATACATGAAAATACATCTATAATCCATAGATTGAGAGGGGCCTGTGTCTGGTGGAACCGCTATCTTCTCTCGATCCCCAACCCACTTTTGACACGAGCTACATCATACACCCCGCCTCTTTGCTCGTACCCACCAGTGAACGGATCATCTGCCAGCAGCATTGGAGTATCAAGGTCGATATAGCGAAAGCCACCCAGACTTGCCACGAAGTGTGCGGCGGCGCTCGTCGCGAGGCGAGATTCCATCATGGCACCAATCATGAGTTGTGTGTGTGTGGCCCTACAGACTGCCGCAATATCTAATGCTTCAACAAAGCCGCATTTCATAAGTTTGATATTTACCACGTTGACTGCGCCCATCGCGATCAAATGCGCCACGTTGGCGGCGTTATATGCGCTTTCATCGGCAGCAATCGGCACCGTTGTATGTTGCGTGACATAGCGCAATCCCTCGTGATCATCTTTATGCACCGGCTGTTCCATCATAAGCGGGCGAATATCACGATCGTTGAGCGCTTCAAGGCACAGCAATGCTTCATTTGCGGTGTATCCCTGATTTGCATCCAGCGTCAGGCCAAGCCCGGGCGCGCCTTCGCGAATGGATTCTACGCGTGCCACGTCGTCCCGAATGTCGCCTCCAACCTTGATTTTGATATAGTGTATTCCTCGTGCTACTATATCCTTTGCAAGTTCGTAACCATGCTCAGGCGTTACCATTGGGATACTCATATCTGTTTCGATTGAGGTACTGGCGCCACCAAAGAAAATATAGAGAGGAATGCCATAGGAATGTGTGAGTGCATCAAGCAGCGCCATCTCGATGCCTGCGATAGCTGTCATCTGACTGAAATAGACGCTGCGCATCAGTTTTGAAAGGATGCGCCAGTGAGCAGCATCTTTTCCTTCGATCAGGGCAGCGCATCCTAATGCAGCCGCCAGTGCCGTCTCCTGTGTTTCACCTGTGCTTGGCGAAAAAGGTGCGCTTTCGCCGTAGCCAATACTACCGTCTGCGAGTGTGATGGTGATCAGTACGTTGCTTGCTTCGGAAACACTCCCCGTGGCAATGGTAAATGGCTCCAGCAAGGGGATATTCAAAGGTTCGACGGTGATGGAACGAATGGTGGTGCTGGACATAGCATAAACTCCTATAAACTTGTTAGATTGCGCTGCCTATCGGCGTGTCGCTCGATCGCCAGTTCGATCAGGCGATCCATTAATTGAGCATACGGCAACCCGCTGGCTTCCCATAGTTTAGGGTACATGCTGATGGTGGTAAAACCGGGCATCGTATTGACTTCGTTGATGTAGACCTGTTCAGTCTGTTTCTCAATAAAGAAATCGACACGCGCGAGACCACTGAGGTCTAGAGCAAGGAAGGCCTGCACTGCCTGGCGGCGCACTTCTTCCGCTGTTTCCCTCGCTATATCGGAGGGTATAACTACTTCTGATTTGCCATCAATATACTTGGCGCGATAGTCATAGAACTCATTGCTGGAGATAACCTCGCCAACAACCGATGCGAGAGGCTCGTCATTACCAAGCACAGCGCACTCTACTTCACGACAGTTTAGACCACGCTCGATGATAATCCTGCGGTCGTATTCCGCTGCAACATTGAGGGCATGCTCCAGCTCTATACGGTCATGCGCCTTGTTAATACCGACACTTGAGCCTAGATTAACTGGTTTGACGAAACAAGGAAAGCCTAATTGTTGCTCGACAGCATCCAATATCAACTCCGGTGATCGTTCCCATTGATTGCGCCGGTAGACCAGATACTCAGCTACAGGCAGGCCTACCGCCTGAAATACAAGCTTCATCTTTTCTTTATCCATGCCCAGAGCGGACCCCAAAACACCGCAGCCGACATATGGCACATTAGCCATTTCTAGCAGCCCTTGTAGCGTGCCATCCTCGCCATAGGTGCCATGTAAGACAGGAAAAATAACGTCTATTGCGCCTTCATTGCCAAGTTCCTCACCGCTCTCAACAGATATCAGGCGACGCAGTCGCGGATCGCCTGTCAATGTAACAGCCCTGGTTGTCTCAAGACCCGGATCATCGGCCGCTCTTAACGTGCGTGGCTCCGTTCCTAACAACCATGACCCTGCTCGAGTGATTCCAATCGGCACGATCTCATATCTGTCGCGATCCAGGTTTGCCATCACCGACTCGGCAGAGGCGAGCGACACCTCATGTTCGCCTGAGCGGCCTCCAAAGATAAGACCTATGCGGATCTTCTTTTTCTCCATCCTAGCATCCTTTCTTTCGTATAGTCATATTACAACATAGGTAGCATGGTTTCCATGCGCATCCCTCGCGAGCCTTTGAGTAGGACAAGATCTTCACCATGGACGTCGCGTTTTAGTGTGTTGACAGCTTCCTGTTTGGCAGACTCCAATTCCGTGCTATTCTCGACATCTGCGCGAAAACAATGAATATTTTTTTCT
>DATMNR010000332.1:0-4921 GCA_035568795.1 Ktedonobacteraceae bacterium | reverse complement strand
ACGCGCCCCGTTATTAATCTCCCCAACTTTTGTCGATCAACTAGCTCAAGAGAGAGGTGGAGGTTACCGTATACCAGACCCTGGCTATTGACCCACTGAATCAGGCGAGAGAAGAGTGGTCGAGCCTGTTCGATTGTTTCAATTGCGCTGGCTCGACAGATAGGGCAACGAATACTACCCCCAATTTCAACACTCTGCTCTTGCTGCTGAGGAGGCACCAGGCGACCACAGTAAGCACAACTGGGATACCTTCCCTGATGTTCTTTACAAAACATAGTGCCCCAATGATCTACCAGGTATTCGCCCATAAGTGGCTTGCCACAGTAGGCACAGCGAGGCGCTACTTGTTGGCGATAGCATTCAGGGTGATAAGGCATGCCCTCGTGCATGTTAAAACTAGCATCGCGTATGGGATTATGGCAGGCAGCACAAAGGAAGTGCTCCGGGTGCCAGGTGGCTCCCAGGGCATCGATATAGCTTCCCCAGATGGGCTGTTTACATTGTTTGCAAGTTGGATGAGATGACATCGAAGTAGTTGGATGCTCTTAGACTTCTCGGCCCGCTAGCGGGCCTCACTTATTTTTATGTATCGAAGTGGAAGTTTACGGCTGCGCCATAAATTTCCACTTCGATACTTTAGTTGTTGGCGACTTATGTCGCCATAAAACTACTCTAATTTTTAATGATTAACGACTTGCATCGCACTAAAGCGTTTCGACTTTTATTCCACTTCTAATAGCACGTCACCATCGTCGACGAAGTCCCCCTCGTTCACTTTGAACGTTTTGACTGTACCAGAAACAGTTGATTGAACAGGTATTTGCATTTTCATCGACTCTAGCATGACGACATCTTGATCAATCGCTATTTCCTCTCCTGGTTTGACCAGGAACTCCAGGACGACACCTGCCATGTTGGATACTACACGTTTCATATCAACTACAATTACTCCCTTTCAGGTAGCTGTTTTACTGAACAAAATACCTTGATTCTGTAAAGCAGTGCAAGACGCCTCATTATACCATCCAGGGAAGCACATCTATGCAGAATTTAAGGCTCAACTCACTTTAATCGAGGCAGTCATATAAGGATGAAACATACAGTGGTAAGCAAACGTGCCCACCTGGGTGAATCTGAAACTAAAAGACCCACCAGGAGAGATCGTTCCACTCCCAAATGAACTCCCTGTGACTGTATGTGGCGCGGAGGTAGTATTGTTCCAGATAACGTTGGTTCCAGCAGTAACGTTCAGAGCCTGTGGGCTAAACGTAAATGCGCCAGTGCCGTCCGTCGTGATTTTCACAATGACTGTCGAAACATGTGTTGGGGTCGGAGTAGGTTTTTGTGGTGTTGGCGTTGGAGTAGGCCTTGAAACAGTTGGCGTCGGCGTGGGCCGTGCTTGTGTTGGAGTTGGCTTTGGCCGGGTCGGGGTTGGCGTTGGTGATGGGGCAGAAGGAGTATTTGTTGAGCCAACAGTAATCGTGCTAGCATCGGTCGGAGCAGGTGTAGCAGTGGCGGTATTACTATCACTCCCACATGCAGTCAATATAATAAATAGCGCCGCTATCAAAAGACTATACCAGGCCATGTGCCTGGATATATACATGTTTTTCAGCATACAGAGTGCCTCTTCCCGCCTGGTCAGACGAGAAAGATGAGGGGAATTTCCATGCGGACTCATCTAGTATCCAATACGCAGATGAGTTACATTGAAAATCAAGTGGAGAGAGATGAAGCGGCCAGTTGGTGTCATCCTGAGCGCACCTGCAATGTCATATGGAATACTTTTGTCTTGTCTATTCTTCGCTGACCTTCAGAATGACAAATATAGGCTCTGACGACAAAATATAGGCTCAGGAGTTAAGCCTACACCCATGTACCGCTTTTAGAACTGCGAATAATGGCCTCGATTACTTTCATATTGGCAACGGCGTCTTCAATTGGTGTAGGGACGTTAGTATTGTTCAATATAGATTGCGAAAATGCGTCGCCCTGGAGAGTATACTGGTCACAGATATCAAACAGGATTTCCTCGATCTCTTCTCCATTCTGATACCAGATTCTGCATGGTTTATCTGGAGGAGCGTTGAAAGGGATCTCGATCTCAATGCGACCCGTAGTGCCAAAGATATTCACCCGTTGATACGGCACTAATTGTGTTGAACATGTGAAGGTTGCAGTTCCGCGGCCAAAGTCTAGTATGCCTGACGAGAGGCGATCAGTTTGGAAGCGTGGATCGTACTCTACTATACCGCTGACTCGCTCAGGCTCTGTACCGAAGATATAACGTGAAAGCGAAACCGTATAGCAACCGATGTCCATCATTCCCCCACCACCAGCCTCGGCCATGTTGCGGATATTATCCGCGTCGACGAGATAGTAAGAGAAAAATGATTGAACTGTTCTCAGCTCTCCGATTTTTCCTTCGTTAACCATTTGCCGCGCTTGCTGCCATTGTGGATGGAATCGATACATAAACGCTTCCATTACCTTCAGTTGAGGGTATTGTCTGGCAGCATCGGCAAGTTTTTGCGCCTCGGCAGATGACATGGCAACGGGTTTTTCGCAGAGTACATGTTTACCCGCCTCAATTGCTTTGATCGACCAGGGTACATGCAGGTGATTAGGAAGGGGATTATAAATAGCGTCAATTTTGGGGTCAGCTAGCAGTTCTTCATACGAGCCATACACATGGGGAATACCCAATTGCGCTGCTGCGGCTTTGCCTTTTTCCAGATTGCGTGAAGCCAGGGCATTAAATTCGATGTATTTGCTTTTTTGCATGGCGGGAATAACTTTACCGGTGCCAATATTAGCAGTACTGAGGACTCCCCAGTGCACTTTGTTCATTATGTGGTTCCTTTCATACTTGATAACTACACACATTACATTTTTCTGACGTACACTTATTACTTTGCTTTAAGCCGTTGCACGTGAAGTGTGATCCTGAAGACATCACCTGAAACTACTTGCTGACTAAACTGCGCATACATCGTTGAGATCGTTGGAAGTAGGTCTGATATTGGCTGCTGTATTCCTTCTCCTTCAAATTGCTTATCCTCGCGAAAACGCACCGTTCTACTGATCACTCTGGGTGGGGTATCTAAATGCATCGTGATCGCTAAAGTATCCCCTGCGCGAAGTGTTTGAAATACCTCCTGCTGGTACGTATTCGCCACAAGAGAAGAGAATTCCATGTCATGCAATGGTGCTCCCTGCTCAAAGACTTTAAAGAGACGCAGTCCTTGTCCGTTACTTTCAACCAGGGCAACGATGTTGAAGACTGCTTCAAACATATTTTGCTCCTCTCTTTTCGGAAATGTACATCTCCAAATTCCTAAGATAGACTATAAAAATTGCTCTAAGTTACACTGGATAAATCGGGTTGCGACACTCCGAGAAACGAGCCTCTTTGGTCTGGTACACGCTGAAACGGGCGATGAGTTCAGAACGTAGAGATTCAAATGGTGTGATGTTATCCACGATCAACTCAGAGGCGAGACGATAGATATCAATATCTTCGGCATACTTCGCTTCCATCATCTTGCGGAACGGCTCGCGTTGATCTTCAGGCATTTCAGCGATCTGATTGGCAAAGACGGCATTAATCGCGGCTTCTGGGCCCATAACGGCAATCTGCGCGGTCGGTAGAGCAAGCACTGCGTCTGTGCCAAAGGCTGGACCCGCCATTGCATACAGCCCGGCTCCATAACACTTGCGCACTATCACTGAGATCTTTGGCACCACAGCCTGAGAGACTGCCGCGATGAACTTGGCTCCATGACGAATGATACCTGCCTTTTCCACGGCTGAACCAATCATGAAGCCGGAAACATCCGCGAGAAAGAGTAAGGGGATATTGAATGCGTTGCACGTGTTGACAAAGCGCGTCCCTTTGTCCGATGAGTCAGTGAAAATAACGCCTCCTTTGACTCGCGGCTGGTTGGCAACAATGCCAACTGCGCGTCCTTCGAGGCGAGCAAATCCTGTGATCAATTCCTGGGCGAAGAGTTTTTTGACTTCTAAAAAGCTGCCGCCATCTACCAGCGAGTGAATAAAATCGTACATATTGAAAGGTCTGTTCTGTGCCTCGGGTACGATATCTTTTAGGGGACGATCACTGGCAGGTGGCTGTGATTCGGCATCTGCAGGTTTGTCCAGGTAGTTCTGGGGCATATAGCTGAAGTAGTTCCTGGCTGTACGAATCGCATCTTCTTCGCTCTCCACCAGGAAGTCACCAAGCCCAGAGACTGTACAATGCATTCTCGCTCCACCCATCTCTTCGAGTGTGACCTTTTCGTGTATAACCATTTCGGCCATACGTGGAGAACCCAGATAAGCGCTGGCATTGCCTTCAACCATGATTGCGATGTCAGCAAATGCGGGAGTGTAGGCTGCCCCTGCTGGAGAGGGACCAAACATGAGAGCGATTTGTGGCACCACACCGGACATTTTCACCTGGTTATAAAAAGTGCGACCACCTTGATTACGTCCAGGGAAAAGGCGTACCTGGTCGGTGATGCGCGCGCCTGCTGAGTCAATCAAATAAAATATAGGGATGCGCATCTGCATTGCCATTTCCTGGATACGCAGGCTTTTTTGAACCCCTTTTTCACCAACGGATCCGGCCTTGACTGTCGAATCCGATGCGCTAAAAGCCACAGGGCGACCATGAATCCGACCAATACCTGTAATATTGCCATCGGCTGGCAATTCGGGATTCTGATTTTCCGCGAACATGCCATCTTCAAACTCTATCTTGCCATCATCGAGAAGCAATTTCAGGCGGTCACGTGCAAAGAGCTTTTTCTGTTCGCGATTGCGGTCGTGATATTTTTCAGCTCCACCTTTTTGGATACGCTCGATCTCTGCAAGTAAATGCTCGTCTTTGCTCGTCATGGAGATGTATATCCCTTTCTTG
>DATMNR010000331.1:0-7978 GCA_035568795.1 Ktedonobacteraceae bacterium | reverse complement strand
AATTGTTCAGGAGATATATATAGCGCGGTGCCAGCTCCCTCTTGCGTACTTAGCAGTTCAGGCGAGGGAGCAAACAAGGCTAGACCAAAGTCGCTTAGCAGGATGTGCTGGTCGAAGTCTAGCAAGATGTTCTCTGGCTTGACATCACGGTGGATGATGCCACGGTTATGGGCATATTGGAGAGCAGTAGCTACCTGCTTGACGTAGGCTACTGTCGTCGCGAGTGGCAGGCGCGATTCCGTTGGGTAACGATCTCGCACCGTTCCACCGGGTGCATAGTCGATGACTAGAAAGGGGATATCGCCTTCCACACCGAAATCCAGCACACGCACAATGTTTGGATGCCTCAAGCCAACCAGTGTCTGCGCCTCTTTGAGGAAGCGCTCCATTTCTTCATCTTTGGGGGAGGTGCGCAGCACTTTGAGAGCAGCCTCGCTTTTAAGATATAAGTGTTCACCGAGATAGACCTCCGCGAAGGCTCCTCTCCCAAGATGGCGAATGAGGTGGTAGTTTCCTAGTTGGTGTCCTGTGAGATCGGTCATACTTCCCTCTTAATATGTCAGCAACACTCTTTAGCGAAAAGCAAAAGAAACCGCGTCAAGTGAGCATCAAATGATATACGCACAATGAAGGAGTTTTTGGTGACTGATTTCCTGCATTCAAAACAGTTTTCTCCCTTTTGAGGAGTCATTTTCTTCTGTGAGCGTCTTACATAGCTCGTTTGTCCATTACAAAGAGCCAAAGGTATTCAAGATATGTACAAGAGTCTTTAACGCCGCTTCACATATAATCTCAACCATAGTTAAACGTGTCATTTGTCTTGATGAATGGCGTTTTTCAGCAAATAATGTAGAGTCAGCCTCTACCTGATATTGTTAGCAAGCAGGCTCTGCCAGATAAATTGGCCTAACAGGTAACATTCGAAGGTATACATACACAATACTTGAGACTTAGTGAGAGGAATGAAACTCTTGGTGTAATGCTAGCTCAGACAATATCTAAAAGAGTACGACCGAGATTTCCATTTTAACTCTATCACATATTTGTAGCTTTTTCAAGGGTGCGACTCAAAGAAAACTGTTCAGACTTTACCTAAGGAAGGTTTCAGAGTGAGGCTAGCCAGGCATTGGTGGAAAGGATTGAGTTGCTGTGCCATCCAGACTGGCGAGTCCCATACGGGTCTCTGAACCTTCGGAACTACGAGTTCTCCACTGATTTTGCGGGCAAAGCCAAATGGGCGAATGCTGCGCACGGCCAGATTGTGTTGGGCTGGAACACCAGGAATCGCGACAAAGACATAAAGTTCGGGCAAAAGCGTTCCACGCGTTCACATAAGGTATGTTGAGGAATAGCAATACCTACGTATGTGTCCAATACCTGGTTTGATGGATATGTATTTAAGGGAGCTAGGACTCCCCTAAGCGCTCTCGCTTTAAGCTCAGCAATTCTGCTGCTTGACAAAACTTTGAAGAGCAGGTGTTTTATCCTGGTTCCAATAACTTCGATAATAAGGGGCTGTCCGAATAAGGCTGGTAGCAGTAGCTGCGACAATAACAAGATAGCAATCTCACTAACTGTGAAAATTAGCGAGGCGCTCTGTTATGGCAATCTCCACTCAAGCTCACTCAGTCTCACTAACTATGGTCACAGTAACTGAGAATCACTTCTCAAAGATAATGAGCCTTGCCTAAAGACAACGGATTCTGGATTATAATGAACATTTAAGCTACATTAATGGTAAGCTGCTTATATTCTGGATCCATTCCTGATAATTGGTCGCGAATAGTCTGTCGAAACAACTGGTGATCGCTACATGCATATGGCATATACAGCAAAGCAAGCTAGAGAGTAATACCGTGTCCCACAGGAAAAGAGTATGAGTGGAAGTGTTTGCTTACAGCTTCGTACCCAACCCTTGGGATAAGTCAACCCTGAACATCCCTAGACCATGTGCTATCGAGTTTGAGCGCCGCACATGCAAGCTGATACACCAGAGGGGCAACTTCTTCCATGCTGCGCGTGGGACCCGCCAGCGTATCAAACGTCTCAAAGCTACTCAATGTGAGGAGAATATCAACAGTCTTCTCCACAGCTTCGCCAGGAGAGAGAACATGGCGCTCAACGAACCGGTCAGCAATCACGCGGACTCCTCGCCTCCTCAATTCGTCTCTTGCACGTATCACCTGCTCAAAATCCGGGTCGAGGGCCGCCAGTGCCCGCAGCCTACGCATCACAAGCCGGTCCACCTCCCAGAAATGACTGAAGACCAGTAGATACTCCCTCAGTGTGTCGAGCGGCTCAGTCAGACGAAATGCAGTGGCTAATAGTTCCATGCCACCACTAGCCGCTAGAGAATCACATAATCCTTCGAGAAGCCCTATTTTGGAACCAAACTGGTGATAGACGGTCATCCGGGCAACATCAGCCTGGCGAGCAATAGCGTCGATTGAGAAGTGGGAATAACCGTTGCTGGACATGAGCAATTCGCGGGCCGCATTGAGAATGCGACTGCGAGTCAACTCTGTGGCTGCCTGGCGCTGGCCGAGTCGATATGGTCGAGGACTCATTGATGATTTGACACTCCTTCGAATTTGTTGTATAGTATGTCTATCTAAAAAATAATTAGATAGATCGTCTATATAATATGTCATATGCAAACGCTTGTAAAGAAACTTGTCGGCCATTTGAGAGGAGATTTGCGTACATGCCACGACCATTTCGCTTTGGCGTCGTAGGGGCTTATGCCCCATCCCTTACTGCCTGGGTCACTTTTGCCCGAAAAGTCGAGGAGCTGGGCTATGCGACCTTGTTAATCCCTGATCGAACGAACGTAGGGAGTCTGGCACCCGTACCAGCAGTGGCAGTCGCGGCCTCAGCGACCACGTCCCTGCGTGTCGGGAGTTATGTATTCTGTAATGGATATCGTCATCCTGTGCTGCTCGCCAGGGAAGCCGCCACGCTTGATCTACTAAGCGATGGTCGCTTTGAACCTGGTCTGGGAACAGGCGTCTCACCGGTCGAGTTTGAACAGATGGGTATTCCGTTTGGGAGCGCGGGTACGCGCGTCGAACAACTTGCGGAAACTCTTCAGATCATGAAACGACTCTTCACAGAAGAGACGGTCAGTTTCACCGGCAAGCACTACACAATTTCTGAGATGAAAGGCTACCCCAAACCTGTCCAGAAGCCGCACCCTCCCATCCTGGTCGCGGGATCGGGAGAAAGGATGCTGAAGATTGCAGCAAGGGAGGCTGATATCATCGCCATCGGGACAAAGATAAGCGCGCATGGTGTGGATCCGTCGGACCCTACTATGGAACAAAAAATCACCTGGATCAAAGAGGCTGCCGGAGACCGCTTCGCAGATCTGGAACTATGCCAGACCATCTTCGGGATGGAAATCACCGACAGTGAAACGGCTCTCTCTTCAGTGCAGGGAGGGTGGTCAGTTCCCAAATTACAGCTCACTACCAGTGATGCGAAAGCGCATCTACTTGAGCAGCGCGAGCGTTTTGGTTTCTCTTACCTGCAAATCTCTACAGGACAGGTAGAGAACTTTGCTCCAGTGGTTGCGCAGCTCGCTGGAAAATAAACCAGAAGAAAGCTTTATGTTGAAGAAACCATCAACGTGTTACAGAAAGGAGTGACGCGATGAACCGGGAACAGATCGAACAAGAGGTGCTGCGTCTTGCAGAAGCCTGGACTACCGCCGAACTACGTGGTGATACCGCTTTCCTTGAGACTCTACTTACAGATGACTTCATTGGAATAGGTCCTCTTGGTTTCATGCTGACCAAACAAGAGTGGCTTGCCCGACATCGCTCCGGTGACTTGAAGTACGAAGCGTTCACCCTGGATGAGGTCAAAGTGCGGGTGTACAGCGATGCAGCTATCCTGATCGGTCGTCAAGTCCAGAATGCAGCCTATCGCGGCAACCCCCTTCCGGGGCAGTTTCGCACAACGCTGGTTTTTGTCCGACAACTGGAGCAGTGGCGACTGGCGGGTCTGCAATTGAGCACCATTGGCCAGCCACCCGTTTTCGCCCAATCCTAGCTCACCCGTATCGCGGCGTAAACTTGTATCGCCGCGAAATAGCTGTGAATAACGAGGAGGATCTGCATGAGCATCTATACCATCGTCCTGTTCTTGCATGTGAGTGGAGCCATCGGCTACTTTGTCAGCATTGGCACCTGGCTGTTCGGCCTGGTGAGCCTGCGACGAGCCCGGCGCGTCGAGCAAGTACGCTCTATTATCCATCTTGTTGGCCTGCCAGGTCCCCTTTTCGGGATCAGCGTGCTGCTCATTCTCGTCGCCGGGTTGTACATGACATTCACCTCCTGGAGCTTGCAGACCAGCTGGATTGCAGTGGCGCTGGTCAGCCTGATAATTGTAGCTCCACTTGGTACTGCGCTCATCGAATCACGCAGGCGCGTTATCGACCGGCTAGCGCGAGAGGCGCCAGACGGCCCGCTGCCCCAGACGCTTGAGCAGTCCATCCACGACCCCATCCTTTTGACTGCACTGCAGACCATAGCAGCCTTGCTGCTCGGCATCGTCTTCTTGATGACCACCAAGCCTTCGCTTGCTGGCTCCCTCATTGTGATGCTAGTTGCCTTGGTGCTCGGTTTGGCTTCGGGCCTGCTCGTCTCTCGTGTGACGCGCGCCCGGTGGCAGAACGTGGCCGCTCAGGAGAACCGCGTGAGAGAACCGCTCTGAGCGAAACTTGTGGAAATCAATGAAGGTTTCGCCAAATATGTTTGACAATCACAACCGCAAGTTACTAGCGGCTGTAGGATATAATACTGAGCGAGGGTATCTTTCAATATCTAGCACGTAAGCAATATAATATAGAAGCGGCATTAAATTGTGCATATTTATTGTCGGTGGGAAAAAACGTTTGGAGTGAAATGAAACTCCTGTTTCACCACGCAAACCAGGCTGGAAAGTGGAAGCATGTTGAGGTCCGAGTCACGTTTTCCGACTGGCGTGCGTAATATTCATAGAAAGACAGACTGAGAGAGCAGCGAAGGAAGGAGCGCAAGAGTATCGCTATGCCCAGCAATATAACAGCTTACGAGTGGCCGCTAAGTGGCACGATCCATATTGCGTATGAGACTGGTGACGAACACATTCATGAGATGTCCATTGGACGGAAAGGGACATGGCGCGATGATGACATCACGCGCGTGACAGGCGCGCCCGAGTTGGAGGATGCCATCCTGTCAGGTGCTAGCTGGCAAGATGGACATACCCAGCAGATCGCTTATGCCAGCGCCATGAATGACAATGGTCACATTTATGAACTGGTAATGTACCAGGACCATCCCTGGAGCCTGGAGGATCCCATGCTACAACCCATCGACGCCGCTCCCGCCGATGGTTTCGCTCTGGTTGCCTATGAATGGAAGGGTGCCGGAACGAAGCAACTGGTCTACAGTGGGCGAGACGGGCATATTCACGAGCTGAGCGCGGGTGTGACCGGATTGTGGCGCCATACCGACCTGACAGAGGCGACGGGCGCGCCACTGGCCGATAACTCGTTGCTGGCTGCCTACGCCTGGGAAGGCGACCATAAGAAGCAGGTGGTATACGTAGGCGGAGATGGACATATCCACGAGCTGATGAGCGGCGTGGATGGGCCGTGGAGGCATACCGATCTGATGGCCGAGACAGGCGCGCCACTGGCGGGAGATGCCGCCCTGATTGGCTATGCCTGGGAATACGGTAAAACAAAGCAGGTCGTCTATACGAGCAACGACGGAGACGTGTATGAGTTGGTATGCGGGCTGGACAGCGGGTGGTCATTTGCGGATTTGACGAGCCTGACGGGAGCGCCCCTCGCAGTCGGCTCCGCCCTGGCCGCCTTTGCGTGGGAGACGGGATTTTCCAAGCAGGTTGTCTACGTAGGCGGTAATCACCATCTCTTTGAATTACACACGCCGCTTCAGAGCTCATGGAAGCACACCGATCTCACTCAGCTCCTGGGACTGGTGGAATCCAGCCACGATGTGCTCGCTGCTCACGAATGGACGCCAGAGTTCGCGAAGCATATTGCCTACCTTGATACTGCCGAGAACCCACATATTCATTCACTGATACTCAAACACGGAGAAGATTGGAAGCACGCGGATGTCACCAGCCTTACGGGGGCTCAACCGATCGTGTAGGAAAAAGGCTTCTCATGGTTGAGCCATTGCTTACGCTAAGCTGCGGTTGAGGTTCGCCAGGAATTCGGCATTGTCTGATGTTTTGGACATCTGCTGAAGCACCGCCTCCATTGCTTCCAGTCCTCGCTGCTCGCTCAGGTTCGAGAGCATGCGGCGCATCGTGACGACCGCGCGATACGTCTTCGGGTCGTAGAGCAATTCCTCGCGACGAGTGCCCGATTGAGCAACATCGATAGCCGGAAAGATGCGGCGTTCGGCCAGCTTCCGGTTGAGTACCAGTTCCATATTGCCGGTTCCCTTGAACTCCTCGTAGATCACGTCATCCATGCGGCTGCCGGTATCGACTAGCACGGTGGCGATGATGGTCAGGCTACCGCCCTCTTCGATCTTACGCGCTGCTCCGAAGAAGCGTTTGGGCAGCACCAGAGCTGCCGGGTCAAGACCGCCTGATAGACTGCGCCCACTGGATTCTACAGCCAGGTTGGAGGCTCTGCTCAAGCGGGTCAGACTATCGAGGAGCACTACCACGTCGCGTCCCTCCTCCACCAGGCGTTTGGCCCGTTCAAGTACCATCTCGGCGAGACGAGTATGGGCCTCGGTTGGCTCGTCAAAAGTAGAACTGACAACTTCAGCCTGCACAGAGCGCTGTAGATCGGTGACTTCTTCCGGTCGCTCTCCAATCAAGGCGATCAGCAGGTAGGCGTCGTTATAGTTCTGGGTGATGGAGTTGGCGATGGATTTGAGCAGAATGGTCTTGCCTGCCTTCGGGGGCGCGACGATGAGGCCGCGCTGACCCCGTCCAATCGGCGAAACCAGGTTGATGAGGCGGCCTGAGAGATTGCTTGGGTTGGTCTCAAGATCATAGAGCTCGCGAGGGAATATCGGAGTCAGGCTGTCAAAGTGCGGGCGGTGCTTGGCAACATCGGGGTCGAGCCCATTCACGCTCTCAACGCGCAATAGACCCGCGTATTGCTCGCGATCCTTGGGAGGACGAATCAGCCCTCCTACTAGGTCACCCTGGCGCAGTCCGAACCGGCGGATCTGAGAGGCCGAGACGTACACGTCTTGAGGACCGGGTAGGAACCGCTCCTTCCTGAGAAAGCCGAATCCATCGTTGGTAATATCGAGCACCGCGGAACCGTTGAGTCCCCCCTGTTGATCTATGAGTCCAGGGTGTGTGGTGAAACCTTGCTGTTCAGCGCCGGGGGAGTGAAGTCCGTCGAGAGGCACGGCTTCTTCCTGAGTGCCTAGGAAAGTGTTCGTTGTAAATGCAGTGTTTGTCATAGTGTCAAGGGCGCAAGACATTGATTTGGCTGCGCCTCTATCCTTTCTGTCGTGAGAAAACTTGTGATGAGTGAGGAAAATGCCCACCGTCAAACTCTGAAAATATGCGGAGCATGGATTGGTGGGAAAAGTGTCTGGGATTAATGTTAGTATGTAAGGATAGAAACTGTGGTGGGTTCAACCCCTTTCGCATATTATTAACAAGCGGAGGTGGCTTTCTATTCCATAACATTGTTCTGTATGCAACTTGCATAATTGTCAGAATCATACACCGCAATGGTGCTTATGATGCCAGTACGCGCTACAGCGTATGTAAGGCCCGTCCGCAGCTCTGTCCTTACGGCTCGGCGGAGCCGGCGATAGCGATGATCAGCTATTGTAACGCTGTGCAAGGCGCGCGACTAGCGCCCGCTCTTCCGCACCAAACCAGGGCAGTTCTCCCGCGGCCGCGTTTTCCAGCATGCGTTCGGCATGTGTGGTAGCGGGGATCGCCACGTGGCAGCGTGTATCACTCAAAATCCACTTGA
>DATMNR010000330.1:0-4273 GCA_035568795.1 Ktedonobacteraceae bacterium | reverse complement strand
CATTTTTCGTGCTAATGGGGCAAACTCAAAATACTATTACTTCCGTGCCGGCAAAGATGGAGCCTACGATCTCTCTGTCTCCCACGATACCACCGCCACCCATGATCAGATCTTAAAAAGTGGCATTGCCACATCCATCATCGCGACCGGGTTGAATCAGCCCAACCTCGTATGTGTCCTTGCAAAGGGAAGTAATCTCTATCTCTACGTGAACCAGAAATTTCTGGCACAGGTACATGACAGCACGTATCAGTCGGGTCAAATTGGCGTTTTCGGGGGAGATTTTGCAAGCAAATCGGCGGATGTGGCTTTCACTAATATGAGGGTGTGGAAGGTATGATTTTGCTATTGACAAATAGCAAAACCACTGGTAATCTGTTAGTAACAAAAAAGATCGGCTTTGAACGGGACAAGTAGCTTTTTTACAGGAACCAGAGAACTGCGGGACAGTGCAACGCAGCAGTCAGTAGAAGTGAAATCCACCCGCGAGCTAGCGCGATAAGCGCCAACGGTTGCCTCCGCTATCAGGCTGTGTGAGTTTCAATTCACTTTCGGTGGATTGGAAGAATCAAGGTGGCACCACGATACACGCAACACGCGTCGTCGTCCTTAGCAAAGGACGGTGGCGCTTTTTTATTGTACATTATGAATTTTAACAAATTAGGAGGAAACATTATTATGTTAGATCTTGCATTTATTCGCAACCATCCGGACGTTGTAAAAGAAGCAGCACGAGTCAAAAACAACACACTTGACATCGACTATTTGTTAGAAGTCGATAAACGCGTGCTGGAGTTGCAACACGAAGTGGAAGAAGCACGAGCCGAGCAGAACAAAATCTCGAAGCGCGTGCAACAAGCGGGCAAAGACAAAGCGTTACGAGACGCGTTGATCGCGGAGGGGAAAGGTCTCGCTGAGGAGATAAAGGGTCTTGAACCAACGTTACGAGAGTTGGAGGAGGTGCGTCAGCAGTTACTTTACCTTGTGCCCAATATTCCTGATCCAAGCGCGCCAATCGGCAAGGACGAGAGCGACAATGTGCCAATTCGCGAATGTGGTCAGAAACCAACGTTCGACTTCGAACCGCTCGACCATTATACTTTAATGCAAAAACTGAACGTGATAGACATCGAGCGAGCCGTCAAGATCGCTGGCTCGCGCAGTTATGCCCTTAAAGGTGATGCAGCACGCCTTGAACTGGCCCTGATGAATTTCGCCATGGACTGCATTGCTCGCAAAGGGTTCACACCAATGATAGTACCTGCAATGGCACGAGATTTCTGCTTCATCGGCAGCGGACAATTCCCCAAAGGACGTGACCAGGTCTATGCTATCGAGGGCGAAGATTTATTCCTGGTAGGTACTTCGGAGGTTTCGATCACCGGCATGTACAAGGACGAGATTCTCAGTTACGAGGACCTACCCTTGACCTTCGTCGGTTACTGTCCCTGCTTCCGCAAAGAGGCCGGCACCTATGGCAAAGATACAAGAGGCGCCTTCCGCGTCCACCAGTTCAGCAAGGTAGAGCAGTACGTTATCACAATCGCTGATCACGAGGAATCGGTACGCTGGCACGAGCAGTTGATTGCAAACTCGGAAGAACTGGTACAGGCCTTGGAGTTGCCGTATCGCGTTGTCAACGTTTGTACAGGCGATATGGGCGATGGTAAAGTCGGCATGTATGACCTGGAATGCTGGCTGCCCAGCGAGGGCAGGTATCGCGAGACGCACTCGTGCTCGTACTTCCACGAGTGGCAAGCGCGCCGCGTGAATATCCGCTACCGTGACGAGGATGGCAAAGTAAAGTTTGTGCATACACTGAACAATACAGCTATTGCTTCGCCGCGTATCCTGCTACCCCTGTTTGAGGTTCACCAGCAGGCAGATGGTAGCGTGCGTATTCCGAAGGCATTGCGCCCGTTCATGGGTGGGCAGGAGTATATCAGGGCACGGGAGAAGGTAAGGGTGGAGAGGTAAGGTGCTTGTTGAGCTAGCCCTGGCATCTGTATGCATGAACGCACTAATGTATACAGACTGGAAACGCTTCCTGACCGCGAGCGGCCAATTCCTTGCGCCATTGATGAATGGAGGCATCGGAAATACCTAGCTCACGGGCAACGTGTGCAATCGGCTTGCCGCTGGTTTGAGCGAGCCGCACCTCCTCTCGCTTACATTCCTGCGTATAGGTCTTTTTTGGCATGCTCTCTGTTCTCCCTCTGGAATAGTCTAGCCTAAGATTTCACTACTCCACGTAAGTGGGGGAAGTTCAGCTCCATCTTATAACAAGTGCAAAAGCTATGCATATTATCAAAATGTTAACCGCAATTTCTTATTCTTCATCTCTTCTAAACCAGTTCATTACCAAGAAACAGCTTTCACTACATTATAATCGGGCTGATTTGTACTAAATAAGCATGTAATAACAAAGAAGCAAGCATTATCAGGTTTAATTCCTCAGATGTGCTGATTTCACGGATTAATGCCCTGGAGACTAAATACAGGCTACGCTTTAAATAGAAAGGTATCATAAGAGATGCACAAGAAACATCTATACCCTGCTCTGGCTCTCTTATTCATGGTAAGTATTTTCGGCTCTTTACTTGCAGTAAATGTTCTGAAACCCACCAGTCCTGCACAAGCTGCATCAGCGGGTGACTGGACAACATACCTGAACAACCCTGGCCACACAGGATATAATGGCTTTGAGACGGCAATTAATCCAGGCACTGCAGGCAGCCTCAAACAGTTGTGGAGCATCTCGGAAGGTCGCATTATCTCCACTCAACCTGTTGTTGCGAATGGGCTAATCTATTGGGGTTCCTGGGATGGCATCGAGCACGCAACCAAATTGAATGGCACTCAGGCGTGGGCAGCTAATCTTGGCACTGGTCCCTCAAATTGCCCTGACCCTGGAGGCCCTTCAAGCGAGGGGATTTTAAGTACCGCCACGATAGCTTCTGTGGCTATCAATGGCACACCAACCACGGTGGACTTCGTAGGCTCAGCTAGTGACACATTCTACGCATTGAACGCCTCAACAGGCGCTACCATCTGGCAAATATCATTAGGAACACCGGCTGACCAGGTTCTGTGGTCTTCACCCACGTTTTATAACGGAAGTATTTATATTGGTATAGCCTCAAACGATTGCCCACTTATACAGGGAAAAGTCTTCCAGATCAATGCATCAACAGGAGTTATACAAAACACATTCAATACTGCTCCCAATGGCTGCTCTGGTGCTGGTGTTTCAAGCTCTGTGGCCATCGATACTTCTAATGGCACGCTTTATATTTCTTCGGGCAATGGTAATACATGCGCGCAGGGCGAGCCTTATGGGGCGGCTGTTGTTAAGCTCAATGCGTCAAATCTCTCATTCATTAGTTCCTGGCAAGTACCGGCGGCGCAACAGAATGCGGATAGTGATTTTATCTCATCACCAACGCTTTTCAAAGCAACCATTGGTGGCTCAGTCCATAACATGGTAGGAGTTGCTAACAAGAATGGCATCTACTATGCACTTGATGAAGCAAATATAGCGAATGGCGCTGTGTGGGAATTACCAGTAGCCACAAATGGTGAATGTCCCCAATGCGGTGATGGTAGCATCTCTCCCAGCGCCTGGGATGGGACCAAACTCTATGTCGCTGGAGGCAACACGACAATCAACGGCCAAAGCTGTCATGGCGGCCTGCGAGCGCTCAACCCAGCTACTGGAGCCGTCATTTGGGCACAGTGTATGACAGAAGGACCAGTTCTTGGTGCGGTCACTGTTGTACCCGGGGTCGTGGCCGTCACCGAGGGAACAGCTCTCTGGCTGATGGCTACATCAGATGGACATTCTCTCTTCAAAGCAGTGGACAATGCGAATGGATCCCAATATTATGCTGCACCAACGATTGCCAATGGTAGCGTCTACGCAGCAAATAAGGATGGCAATTTCTTTGCTTATGGATTAGGATCGAATCCAACCCCCACTTCGACGCCGACGCTGCCCCCGGTCACAGGACCGGTGAGCAAAGTGTGGTACTTTGCCGAAGGCCGCGTGGGAGCTGGCTTCAGTGAGTTCCTCACCATGGGCAACCCCACCGGCACCCCGTGCCAGGTCACGCTCACCTACCTGACCCAACCCGACTCTGCTGCCAATGGCACCAAATCGTTCTCGTTCAGCGTGCCTGCCTCCACGCGCGTCACCCGCTGGGTCGATAGCGATTTGGGCACCTCCACCAGCGGCCATGGCATCTCCGATGCCGCCATGATCACCGTGGATACC
>DATMNR010000329.1:0-9842 GCA_035568795.1 Ktedonobacteraceae bacterium | reverse complement strand
GTCTCTCACCACGTTCCTTGTGGGGTATGCCATTACTGTAGACATCAAAATTACTCGATGTGTGCCAATTTTAAGGCTTCGAATATCGACCCCTGTGGATTCGCAGAATACATTCGTGTACCAACACAGCACGTGCAACACACAACGCTGCTTCTTCCTGAAACACTCAGTGCGGAAGAAGGCTCATTTGTTGAGCCGCTCGCCTGCTGCGTGCGTGCCGTACGAAGAACACCATTGCTGGCAGGTGATTGCGTTGTGGTAATGGGGTTAGGATCAGTTGGTTTACTGATGTTACAAGCAGTAAAAGCAGTGGGAACTGGCGATAGTGGCAAGGTTCGCGTCTATGGTGTAGACTTGTTACAAGAACGCCTGCAACTCGCGCGTGCTCTTAGCGCTGATGACGTATTACTGGCCCCAAACGATGAAGATTGTTTACGGCAGGCGCTAGACCAATACACCGATGGGCGTGGTGCGGATGCCATTATTATTACGGCCCCAGGTACACGTCCATTTATGCAAGCACTGGCAGGCATACGCAAAGGTGGAACGATCAATATATTTGCTGCACATTCAGGATTGGTTCCAATGAATTTGGAGAAGATCTACCAGCAAGAACTAAGCATCATAAGTACCTATTCTTCATCGCCAGAAGAGCTGCGCATCGCACTTGACTTGCTTACAAGCCGAACAGTGCGTGTAGATGGCCTGATCAGTCATAGATTACCACTGTCGCGATTTTCCGAGGGCGTGGCGCTGATGCGCGAACGAGCGGCTTTGAAGGTCTATTATCAAATTTCGGGAGAATAAACATGGCAAGTACACATTATGACGTAGCAGTAATAGGCGCAGGCCCCGGTGGCTATGTCGCCGCCATTCGAGCGTCACAACTTGGCGCAAAAGTCGCTATTGTTGAGAAGCAATATCTGGGGGGCACCTGCCTTAACGTTGGCTGTATCCCCTCCAAAGCGATGTTACATATCGCAGAGGTTATGCATACTATAGAATCGTTCGAGGATATGGGCATCCATCTACCCCAACCACCTACCTTCGATATGAGGATAGCTGTGGCTTACAAAGACAAGGTAGTCAAGCGCATGGTGAACGGCGTTGGCACGTTGATGAAAGGCAATCATGTCGATGTCTTTGATGGATTGGGCACAGTCGATGCATCTCGTAACGTTAATGTAACAAAGAACGATGGAACTCAGGAGCAATTCAGCACAGATAAGATTATCCTGGCAACTGGTTCAGTTCCGCTTCTACCACCTTTTCCAGGCATTGACGGGAACAACGTCATCAATAGCGATACATGCTGGAACTTGCCCAAAACTCCTGAAAGTATCATTTGTGTTGGCGGAGGAGTGATCGGTGTTGAACTAGCCTGTATGTTCAATGCGTTAGGTTCAAAGGTTACTATTGTCGAAATGTTGCCCAATATCCTGGCGCCTGTCGATGACGAAGTACGCCGATTGCTGGTGCGTATTCTCGGCAAACGCGGCATCGAGATTGTAACTGGCGCGAAGGTTGAATCCATCGCAGATGATGGGAATTTGAAAAAAGTAATTGCCAGTTCAGAAAAGGGCGAGCAGAGCTTCAGCAGTGAATACGCACTGATAGCAGTTAGCCGTACAGCCAACACCAGTGGTCTGGAACATTTGATGGAACAGGGATTGGATAACGAACGGGGACGTATTCGCGTCAATGAAAAAATGGAGACAAACCTTCCCGGTATCTACGCTATCGGCGATCTTGTCCATGGAGCAGGACTGGCTCATGTTGCATCTATGGAAGGAGAAGTCGCGGTTGATAATGCCCTGGGACATGAGGCGAAAATGGATTACAATGTGGTGCCAAACCCAATCTACACCTTCCCAGAAGTGGCTTTTATCGGCTTGACCGAGGTACAAGCTAAAGAGAAATATCCGGAAGCTCGTGTCGAGCGCTTCCCCTGGACAGCTAACGGTAAAGCTGTCGCTATAGGTGAAACTGAGGGATTCACCAAGGTTATCATTGGCAAGTACGATGAAATTCTCGGCGCGCACATTATAGGTCCCGACGCTACAAATCTGATAAGTGAGTACTCGGTAGCTATGCGCAGTGAACTGACCGCCGATGAGATCATTGAAACCATTCACCCCCATCCAACACTCAGCGAGGGCCTGCGCGAGGCAATGTTGACGGTTGAGGGGCGTCCAATCCATATTCCGCCAAAGCAATCGCTGACACGCACAAGGTAACTAAAATAATATCTTTAAAGGAGCAAAGCATTGGATAGCTACAACTCCATTCGAAATTGGTTCGATCTTCGCGGACTTCCTGTAAACATCCCCAGCGAGGGGCGAAGCGCAGGCACAGTGGATGATTTTTATTATAAAGTTGGCACGAATGCGATCTATGCATTACGCATAAAGACTGGCTTATCTGGTTACATGGCTCTAGCGGCAAGCGCGATTAGCACAATTGCTAAAAATGCGGTCACCATTGCTAGCCAGGAGATGTTGATTGATGAGAGTAATGGTGGCGACTTAACAGAATTCCCGCTTGGCAACAACTTGCTGGGCTATAATGTACTGAGCGAAAGCGGTACTTCCGTGGGCAACATTGAAAACATATTATTAGCCACTTATCCGCCAGTAGCCTTGCGTATTGCGGCTTTCCAATTGGACAGCGGGAAATCCTTTTCCGCTGAAGAAGTAACAGCTTATGGAAGAAGTGAGCTATATATCCTGGATAAAGTAGCGAAGAGGTTATGATTGCTAACTAAAACGCTTTAGCCTGTGAGAAACAGGTAAATGGCGAGTAAAATCCCGATAAGCGCTGCCAAAATAGTTAAAATGATCGAGAATGCGGCTGGTGGATGAAAACGTTCTGAGTCAATTGTACGGCGAATCTGCAGAAATTCGATCAGAGCCACAATCATCATGATAACGCCCAGCAGCGTCAGAGAGACGCCAAAAAACGAAGAGTAGTGGATAGGGATGATCTCAGTCAAATTAATCTTGAAACCCAATTCCCTAAGTAGTAATCCAAACCTCTCTACGACGAAACCAAAGGTGATAGTAGCCAGGCCAGTACGTATCCAGGCCAGGAAGGTGCGCTGATTCGCAAGGTGATCGGTGACTTTCTTGCTCGTGCCAACATGTTTGGTAAGAGGTACGTGCTGTTCCTCGACAATATTAGAGGCATTGTCTTCCTGCTGAGCCATATGCAAAGCTTTCTATTATACATATTTATGTATTCATTATAGCTGACTCAACAATTGGAGACAATAGTCAACTACTCTTCTCTTGTGATACCTCGCTAGCAGTATGCTCTTCTTTTTTCTCCACGCCGGGAGCGGGTGTAGGGAGCTTGAAGACAGAGAACAGGTAATAGAGCGCGGGCAGAATAAGTACCATTCCAATGCCGATTGAAATCAGCAAGATCACAATCACATTGGGGTCGTTCGCGGCATTTTCGATAGTCACATGCGGTGGAATGATATAGGGATATTGTGATAGGCCCCAGGAACCAAGCAGAAAGGCAGTTTCCAGGATGATCAAGATGCGTGCCAGGCTGTACCTGCGGTAAAACAACGCAGCGGCAGTTGCAAGGCCGATCAGCATTGTGGCAATTACAACTGGCAGTGCGCGAGTTAACAGGCCTTGCCAGAGAATCGGAGCCTCTGATTGTGAAAGCAAAAGGCCAAGCGCACCAAGCACGGCTGTTATAGCACCCGCAATAAGTGCTCGTAAACGATACATTTCAGCAAGCGTTTCATCATGGTCATTATGAGCTTCCACACTTAGATAGACAGCAGCGAGTGAAGCACAAAGCGAGATAGCCATCGCGCCAATCGTCAAGGCAAAGGGAGTTGTCCATGCGGTACCAGGGTCAGCCTGGACATTGCCATTTGTTATATCGATTTTGCCACTCGCCACAGCAGCAGCAGCAGCGCCCAGGAAAAATGGTGTAGCCAGGCTAGCCGTACTAAAGACACGGCTCCACCATGTTGTTGTAGGAGCTGTCGTATCGATGGCGTATGTGCGAAAGATAAAGGCTGAACCACGCATTACGATACCTATGAGTGCAATGGTTAATGGGATAAACAAAGCAATAGAGAGTATCGCAAATGCTGACGGAAATACGCTAAACAGCCCAACAATCAGAAAGATCAACCAGACATGGTTAGCTTCCCATACTGGCCCTAGAGCCTTATTTATCAGTTGAGTCTGGCGTTTGGCCTGGGGTCCTACTGCAAACAGATTCCAGATACCTGCTCCAAAGTCCGCTCCACCAAGTACAGCATAAGCGATGAGGCCAAACCATAGAATACTCAGGGCTATTAAGGCAACTGACATCAAACACCTGCCTTTTCTGGCTGCTGGGAAGTTCCAGGCATTTCCACCTTAGGTAGAGGTGAACGAGCAACCCCTAAGAGCAGTCGAGTAAGTGCTACCGCTAATAACACGTAAATCAGGGTGAAGATCAGAAAACTGATATTGAGCCAGGGCGCTGTCGTCACAGCATCTTTTGTGCGTAAGTACCCATAAATGACCCAGGGCTGGCGTCCAAACTCGGTTACCATCCAACCAAGCTCTATCGCCAGAAACGATAATGGTCCGGAAAGCACTATCCCCAGAAGTAAGAGACGATTTGTTGGAACTGTGCGTTTCTTCAAAAAGTACAGAAACCAGAACAACAGTGCAATGAATAAAGCAAAGAATCCACTGACGACCATGCCATCAAACGAGGTATGCACAGGCAACGGATTTGGACGATCAGCAGGAGCAAAGGCATCAAGTCCCTTAATGGTCGAATTTGGATTAAACGTGGCCAGGATACTTAACCCACGCGGAATTTCAAGAGCATAAATGACCTTTCCGGTACTCGGATCAGCGAGGCCGCCAATCTCCAGCGGAGCGCCTTGCTCCGTCTTGAATACACCCTCCATAGCTGCTAATTTAGCGGGTTGAGCATCGACAAGAAAACGCGCATTCGCATCACCACTGATAATCTGCAAAGGGATAGCAATAACTCCCATTGCCATAGCCAGCATCAAACCCTTGCGATAATAATCATCGCGCTTCCCTCGCAGCATACCAAATGCATACACTGCCGCGACACCGAAACCAGTCGCAACATAGCAAGCCAGGATCATATGAATGGTTTCATATGGAGTGCTTGGATTCAGCATAGCCTGGATTGGATTTATATCGACGACCTTGCCATTCTTGATCACAAAGCCCGCTGGAGTATTCATCCAGGAGTTTGCGCTCACAATAAACCATGCTGAGGCCAGACCACTTATCCAGATCGGGAATGAGCAAAGCCAGTGCGCGCGTGGTGAAAGACGATCCCAGCCATACAGGTACAGGCCAAGAAAAATTGCTTCTAAAAAGAATGCAAAGCCTTCCAGGGCAAATGGTAGTCCAACGACGGCGCCAGCAAATTTAATGTACGTTGGCCATAACAAACCCAGCTCAAATGAAAGGATGGTACCGGAAACGGCGCCTATCGCGAAAAGTATGGCAGCCGCTCTTGCCCAGCGGCGAGCCAGCATCATCCAGGTCTTATCGTTACGAAAAAGTGCAAGCCCTTCGGCAATACATAGAAGTAGTGGTAAGCCCACTCCAAGAGCCGAAAAAATGATATGGAAAGCCAGCGAAGTGCCCATCTGAGCACGTGCTGCAAGTAGGTCAGGCATAGATTTATTCCTTGATTATGCATTTGATTATTGACTATTTACTTTGATCTGTACCAAATTGTAGGAGCCGTAGTAAGGTGTGTCAAACTGAGCAATTATGGGTGTTGATGTACGGCCAGGGAAACGTTTGGTGGTGTTTATGGTGGTTTGGCATTCCAATGGTCATCTCTTAGCTCGTTGAGATGTGCGTGTGCATTGACAATGAAGAACTGCTCTTCAATCTCTGTCTCGAGTTGAAATAAAAGGTCCATTTTTCGCAAACCTGTATGCTCTCTATGCTATAATCTCTCCAGGTATACAGGGGAGAATTTAGCATGCAGTCCAAGAACGTGACCTCGGACAGGATTACCAGGCACCTCAAAGGTCTACGCATCCATTTGCAGCCGGATGAAGAACCACTTTTTACTGTGCCTGCCATTTGGGATAGCGGACAGGATCAGCGCAGCGTGCCTTGTGATGTGGTACTGACTAATAAGCGCCTTTTCGGCTACGTCTACGTGACCTTCCCACGCGAACGACTATTCCTGAATGCGCTTAATCTCACTGCGATCAAAGTTGTCACTTTCCGCGAGAAAACTTTTGAACCAGTATTCCGAGAATTACTCGTCAGTGATGGTCAGCATAAAGTGTACATACGCGCGCCTCGCAAGAAGTTAGAGAGACTCTACGAAGCATTGCAGTCAGCTATGGAACAATATGGTCCGAAGTCACAACCAGCACTACAGAACGAAGAAACAAAACCCATCAATGAAACAACCACTACATTTGGTAGACAGGAAATTCGCACAACGTTCGAACGTTCGCCCCTGGCTATTACCTTGCTGTTCATTGGTGGGCTGATATTGGAAATTGGTGGGATCGTTCTTTGGACAACTACACAGAGCTCTCAGACAGGGTTGCCATTGATTATCGCCGGGTTTGTGGCTGTAATTACAGCTATCCTGGTGAGAAGACAAAGGTAGTTACACTTTCTCAACTCTACATGAAATTAAGGATGCTCTCTTAGAAACTCCTCGGTCGTTGCATTCTCTGAATCCGTTAGTTGAAACTCGGCGGCGGCTATGATGCCGTCTACCTGTTCGGGACGACGAGCGCCAACGATTGCTCCGGTTACTCCAGGATGCTGCAAGGTCCAGGCAATAGCAACTACACCAGGGGTGACGTTATGCACAAACGCGATCTCATTCAATACTTCAACCAGTTCCAGGTTGCGTGACAGGCGTGGTTCCTGGAATTGGGGATCTCGTTTGCGCCAATCATCATCGGGTAATTTCGCTATGCGCTCGCGAGTCATGGATCCAGTTAAAAGCCCGGATGCCATGGGCGAGTACACGATTACGCCTATATTATGCTCCTGGCAGAAAGGCAGAATTTCATTCTGAATATCTGGCTTGACCAAAGAGAATGGTGGCTGCAAGGAACTGATGGGTGCGATTTCCATGGCGCGGCGCATTTGACTGACATTAAAGTTGGATACGCCGATATAACGCACCTTGCCTTCTCTCTTCAATTCAGCCATGGCGCTCCACCCCTCTTCGATGTCTTGTTCAGGGTTAGGCCAGTGAAGCTGGTAGAGATCAATAAAATCTGTCTGTAGCCGACGCAGGCTGTTTTCGCATTCACGCTTGATTGATTGCGCTTTCAAATTGCTGTTGATCTCACCATGATCATTCCATACACGTGAACATTTCGTGAAGATGTAGGGACGCTCTGATCGATCGTTAAGAGCGCGTGCAACTACCTCTTCAGCATGACCTAAGCCATAGACGGCGGCAGTATCTATCCAGTTGATACCAAGATCAAGTGCGTGATGTATGGCCGCAATTGACTGTTCATCGTCCTGAGGACCCCAACCGAATTGGTATCCACCGCCGCCAACGGCCCAACTCCCAAAGCCAATGGGGGTGATGCGCATGTCTGTATTACCGAATTGTCGTCTTTTCATGTTCTTTGTTCCAGACCTTTCAAATAGCTAAAGCTTTCACTCACATTTTACTACACGTATTAAACAACTTCAGCGGTACAGGCCATTTGCGTTAGCAGAGAGTCTCAATTTGTTCTCTCTGCGCCCGGGGCGCAATCATATGAAAGTGTGGAGGGTTTTGCGCGCTTGCAAGCGCGCAAAACCCTCCACACTTTCAAGACACGGGCTTGCTTGCTAGCCAAGCCAGGTAAGAAGCTCCTTTTGAGAAGCCCTGTTTGCGTTAACTAGCAACGTTGACACTGCCTTTTCCCGACAGGTACAATAGGATAGCCGACCAGACTACGTGGGACAAGGTAGCCTTAAACAGCACCCTGCACACCCTATCTGCATATATTTAAGATGAGGCAATAAAAGCATGAAGATGTATGTCTGTATCAAACAGATCCCTGACCCTAACACCGTTGTTAGTAGGCTTGATCCGAACACGAAGCGGCTCATGCGCAGCGGTGTCTCACTTGTACTTGACCCGGGCGACGAAAGCACAATCTCAGCCGCAATCAAAATTCGCGATACCATAGGTGATAGCGAAGTAACAGTTGTCTCCATGGGACCAGCAAGCGCCCAGGAGGCCATGCGCCGCGCTCTGGCAATGGGAGCGGATCGCGCAATTCTAGTGACAGATCCCGCACTTGCAGGTTCCGATGCACTCAGTACAGCGCGAGTGCTTGCCGCAGTCCTTAAGAAGGAAGAGGTTGATCTGATATTCTGCTCAACTGAAAGTACAGATGGGTATACCGGTATGGTTCCGGGCGGTATTGCGGAGTTTCTTGGATTCCCCCAATTGACCTTCGCACGTGAAGTTACCATTGAAGGTCAGAAAGCTATAATCAAACGAGTGACCACTACAGGCTATCAGACAGTCGAGAGTCCCTTACCCGCTGTTGTTACAATAGCTAGTGGCTCATTTGAAGCAATCTATCCAACTATGAAGGGCATTATGGGCGCTAAGAAAAAACCCTTTACCCAGCTAAGCCTGACCGATCTTGGGATCGAAGCCTCAGACGTTGGCGAAGCAGGAGCGCACGAACGTGTCATGACAATTGGCACTGTTGAGGCTCGCGCTGCTGGACAGGTTATTAAGGATGAAGGCAACTCAGCCCAGGCTATCGCTGACTTTTTGCAGCGTTACCAGTTGCTCTAGGCACCTATCCATCCTGCCAACGATGCTTCGCATCTTATCTTAAGACAGTTGGAAACGACGCTGGCACGTCTAGTGCTTCATACTCATCCAACTGAAAGGCTTGCGCCTTCGGCTCAGGCAGGATGAAAGGAAAAGGAGGATAAACAAATTATGTCTCACACTATCTGGGTGCTGGTTGAATTAGAAGACGGCCAGCCTGCTCGCTCATCGCTTGAGGTGCTGGGAAAAGCTGCTCAATTGGGTCGCGCCGAAGCTATTGTCCTTGGTTCAAATGCTTCTGAGGCCGCCTCCACACTTGGTGAATATGGCGCATCGAAAGTCTACGTCCATGCCGATGATGTCTACGATACGTATTTGACCCTCCCCGCCATAGACACTATCGGTGACCTGTTGAAACAGCATCAACCTACGCTTTTAATGCTCGCTACAACATATGATCTGCGCGACATTGCTGCCCGGCTGAATGCGCGCCATAACTTGGGCTTGATCACCGATGCTACTGACCTCCAATTCGATGGAGACACGCTCCAGGTAACAGTTCCCTGGGGAGGTGAGAATGTTGTTACTGCGACATTTCCAAAGCAGGGTACAGGCATTGTGCTGACACGCCCAAAGGCTTTTGGGTTAGAACGTCAGGAGGGCAAAACTGCTGAGATTGAGACTCTCAATCCCTCGCTCAACGCCGAATCACAGAAAATCAAGATCCTTGATCGCGTTGTTGTGCAAAGTGAAGGGCCTGCCCTGGAAGATGCTAGTATAATCGTTAGTGGCGGTCGCGGCCTGGGCAAGGCTGAGAATTTCCACCTGGTGGAGGAACTCGCGACTGCTTTAGGCGGTGCGGCTGGCGCGACTCGCGCTATTGTTGATGCCGGTTGGCTGCCATATAGCTATCAAATTGGGCAGACAGGCAAAACCGTCAAACCAACCCTGTATATTGCTTGTGGCATCAGCGGCGCTATCCAACACCTCGCGGGCATGAAAGGTTCCAAGTATATTGTAGCCATTAATAGAGACGAACACGCACCTATCTT
>DATMNR010000328.1:0-6579 GCA_035568795.1 Ktedonobacteraceae bacterium | reverse complement strand
AATCAAGGTTGGTCGCCATCCTCTTCAAACTTTGTGGCAGACCACGATAGATTTTCTCGAGATAGGGCAAACGACGAATCTTCGTACGATAGAACTGTTTGAAGGCACCCTTGAGACCGCTTGTAGTCTGATTCGCTTTCAGGCTTGGCTTCAATAGGCTGAGGGTACGCAGCCAGTGATTCGTGTTAAAGTAGTACTTAGGATGCGCCATACCGCCGTGGTCAGACATCACAATAACTGTTGTGTCATCATCAACAACTTCTAAAAACTTACCAATACATGCATCAGCAGCCTGGTAAACCTCGAGGATATAGTCACCATAGAGAGTTGCTTCTTTTGCATCGTAAGCCGGATGCTCTGGATCAATAAACTTCCACCAGTCATGATGCGCGCGGTCGGTAGCGCCAATCACCATGATGAACAAACCATAATCGTCCTTTTGTAATTCCTCAATCGAGACATCGGTACGTAAATGAGTGATGCGTACCAATTCTTTGAGCACATCATGGTGCGGAGCGGATTTGAAAAAAGCAGAATCTTCAGTCAACGGCGGTATGCGTTTCCCTAACTCAGGTGGATAGGCAAACGATTTAGCGGCATCTGGTGTTGGATATCCGGATACCATGAATCCATTGACTCTCCAGGCAGGATAGGTAACCGGAACGGTGATAACACCCACCTTCTGACCCGCAGCGCCTACAAGATCCCAGATGGACTTACCTGCAAATGCGTTTGAATCAACAATAGTGTCAGCAAAGCAACTATACCGTCTGGGATCATAATCACGAAAATCATACGTACCATGCTTCCCAGGGTTATATCCTGTCGCAAAAGTTGTCCAGGCAGCAGGCGAGATTGGAGGATAGGTAGACTTCAATGTACCATACACGCCGTTTTGCATCATCTGCTTGAGATAGGGTAATTTATTTTCAGCAACCCATCGTTCCACAAGATCAGGAGTGGCTCCATCAAGCCCAACGATCAATACTTTTGTTCCCATATACCTGAAATGTTGCTCCTTCTATGGTTAAATGTGCAGATTAACAATGTAAGCCAACCATCAGTAGTACTTCTGTCAACCTGATTTGATGCCTGAAAGTGTAGGTGGCACCCCCCAGGATGCCCGCCTACCTGCGCTCAATAGGGTAGTAGGTGCCGATTAATCAGCCCTCGTTAGCTTTTCCTCTATCCCAATCAATCTTGTTAATCGCTATGTATCGTTTGGATCTCGTCGATTTTACATATTGCAAGCAGTGTAACAGGAGACTAGTCGCTATATGGCGAACAGTCGGTTAAGATTGGGTTATAAAATGCAGGTAAATAAGGCAGTTTCTTAACCAAATCTACTTGAATATTTATTACTCACCATGTACACTAGCAGCGATTAAAAAATCTGATGCCAACTCTGAGAAGGTATCAAAGCGCAGTAATGTGTCTTCTCTTTCAGTCTCATCCTGAGCGATCACAGTGTCATCCTGAGCGAAGCGAAGGATCTCAACGCTCGATAGATAATAAAGGTGTAGTAGTGCGTATTCTCTTACTGAGTAATCTCTATCCACCACACGTGGAGGGGGGAGCGGAAATCCTGGCGGGCGACATCGCGGTCGGCTTGGAGCGGCTTGGACACGAGGTCCTTGTACTTACCAGTTCGTATGGACTTTCCCAGCCAGAACATGATGCAAATATAAGGCGTTCATTGCAACCTGCTCCTGCTGTGCATTTCGATCGACAGCGTTCGCTCTGGTCTCAATTCAAAAAACCACTCAACTACTATCGTCGCTACCACAATGCAGGAAACGCAAAATTACTAAAAGAGCTTATCAAGGCCACCTCACCGGACATAGTTTATGTCTGGGAAATAACAGGTCTTGGGGTCAATTCACTCCTCAAAGTACTACCTGAATTAAAAATTCCCATTGTTTTCCACCTTGGTAGTTACTGGCTACTGTATGCTCGTTCGCCTGAAACTGAACAATCACGGCTGCGCATCCGTTGGCTCAAACAACTGCTCATTGGCTCAGTTCCTGAGCTAACCTGGACTTCGCTGATAGCGGTGAGTGCTACTGTGAAACAGGAGTATACTCGAGCAGGGTTCGACCCCAAACGCATTGAGGTGATCTATAACGGTATTGACCCTCGTTTCTTGACATTACCCCGTTCCGCCAGTAATGAAGAAGAAACCATTCAACTTCTTTTCGTAGGCAGATTACGGGTTGAAAAAGGAATACTGGTCATTTTAAAAGCCCTTTACGTGCTCATGCATGATCTGGACGAAACGGCCATGCTGAGCATTACGAAGCAGCTCGACATGCCACCACTTCTTCTTCATATCTTTGGTGATGGTGATAAAACGTATGTGAGTGAACTCAAGACCTTCCTACGGGAGAACGGGCTTGAGGAATTGGTAATATTTCACGGGAAGGTCCCCCAAGATGAACTGATCGAATACTACGATCTTTCCCAGATTATGCTCGTCCCCTCCCTATGGCAGGAGCCATTTGGTCTGGTTGTCGCTGAGGCAATGGCTAGAGGATTACCAGTGATTGCGTCCAACGTTGGTGGTCCGTCTGAAATCATAACTCACGAGAAAAACGGCCTCCTGGTAGAAGCAGGAGATGAGCGCGCATTAGCTTTAGCAATAAGTCAACTGATACAAGATCCGAACAAACGCAAGCGTTTCGGAGAAGCAGCACGCTCCACAGTTCAGGAACGATTTGTGATTGAAGAGAATGTCAACCGAGTTGAGCAGCATCTACAGCGAGCCATAAACTGTGATATCTTACGCTCCACCCAGGACGGCACCATATACAACAAACTATAATACTGTTTCACCAAAACATTGTCATCCTGAGCGAAGTGAAGGATCTAGGAGGAACTATGCAAGATAATGGATACCCCGGCCAGTTTCCATATCAGCCTGGGCCATATCAACCTGGTGGGCCAAATCAGCCCAGGCCGAGAACATGGCTCTGGCTTCTGATAATAACGGCAATTGCTCTCATTGTTGGAGTATCTGTGTTTGGTATCTTCTACTTTGGAGTCTTTGGTAATAACGGAGGTATAGGGGGAGGGAGTCCAACAACTGTTCCATCTACAACAGGAAATGGTACTCTCCCGCCGAGTGGTCCATGCAAAATCAATAGCCCTTACGGCTTCACGACCATACATGCAGATCAACAGCTTGTGGGTTATTATAGACAGCTCAACGTTTGTTGGGTACGCTATCAATTCCATTGGGATAAAATTGAGACTCAGCCAGGTGTTTACAATTGGGCCCCGGTCGATGCAGCGGTTGCAACCATGAATGCAGCAGGCATTCATGTTGATTTTGCTATCCAATACGCACCAAATTGGGACCTCGTGCAATCCTGCTTTGGTGTTCCTTACCTGACCGGCCCGACCCAAATGGCCCAATTCGCGACGATTATCGCTACTCGATACGATGGTAAACATGGTCATGGTAAGATCGATTCTTATGAGATTGGTAATGAGGAATACGACCAGCATTATACTGGAGACCCCATTACAAGCGAACAGTGCCGTCAAGCCAGCAACTATGGGCCTGTGCTCAAGGCTGGTTATCAGGCTATTAAGGCCGTAGATCCATCTGTTACCGTAGGCATGTTTGGTCAATGGTTAAGAGATATAGACCATATTAATACCTTCTTTACCGACCTGTTCGCAGGCGGCTATGGTCCCTATATGGATTATTTAAACTTTCACTTCTATAACGGAGGCAAAGACCCCTCGCAATCATATGGCACGGCACCCTCGTTCAATCAGTGGTGGCAAACCATTCATCAAATCGCCACTAAATATGGCTATGCAAACAAGCCAATTTGGGTAACTGAAGTCGGCTGGCCCGCACACACCACCATTCATCCAGAGGAACCTGTTGCTCCTGATGTCCAGGCACAATACCTGCAATACATCATGGATCAGGCTGCTCAGTCCAATGTGATCCAAAAAGTTTTCTGGTTTACCATCAACTATGGAAACCAGGGAGATAATATCTATCCTCCCAGCGGCCCTTTACCAGCTTTCTTCACGTACAAGTCAATTGTGCGGCAAAAACCAACCTGGAATTGAAAAAGGGTTCCTTTTACAAATTAGGTACGTTTTGACACATTCTGAAACAAATTGGAATATTGTCAATACAACAAGGAATCGGCTAGAATTAGAACCGCTAACAGAACATATTCTCGATCTTTCAAAAATAAATCGGAGGGTTGCATGCGTCATTTTAGCCGATTACTCGTCTCATTTACTTTTCTATTGATTCTCGGGGTGGGAATTTGGCGAGGGGTGCCATTGCTGTCTGCACACAAGGCCCATGCGAGCAGTTCAACGCCTATTCAGCATGTTGTGTATATCATGATGGAAAATCATACGTTCGATAATTTCTTCGGGCGATTCCCAGGCGCCAATGGTTATCCCAACCTGCCTCGTGAAACAGATCCCTTGCTCAGTGACTACAATCATGGTTCATCCGCTGCCAACTCCTACATTGACGGAGGTAAGATGGACGGATTTGAGCCACATGCCATGTACCAGTATACACAGTCGGACATTCCAAATTACTGGAGTTACGCTCAACACTTCGGTTTAGGTGACAATTTCTTTTCATCTTATCCCACCAGCAGCACACCTAACCATATCGCAATGGTTGCAGCACAAACCGGTGGTATCTACGAAACGACTCCCCAAACAGGGTGCAGTTCACCTCAAAATGATATTGTTCATGCAGTAAATAACTCTGGACAGCAATATTGGACCTATCCCTGCGAGAATATCCAAAGCCTACCCAATTTGCTGAGTAACGTAGGGCTTTCCTGGCGTTTTTACGCGGACGTACCTATCTGGGACGCCCCCAAAATGCTTAAACCACTGCATGGATCACCCAATGATGTTACTGTCAGCAAATTTACTACTGATGTGAAATCGGGTAATCTCGCTAATGTCTCCTGGATTACTCCAACAGGAGTTTCAACCGACCATCCGCCCTCTATGGTTGAACCTGCGCAAAACTTTGTGACAGCAGAAGTGAACGCTATCATGCAGAGCCAGTATTGGAGTAGCACTGCTATATTCATCACCTGGGATGACTTCGGTAGTCTCTATGATCATGTTGCGCCTCCGCAAATCGATACAGTAGGACTGGGTCCTCGTGTACCCCTGATTGTAATTTCACCGTATGCGAAGTCAGGGTATATCTCTCACAAGCTAAGTGAGTTCAGTTCCTTTGTCAAATTCGCTGAGACAAATTGGGGATTGCCGAATTTAGGCCAACGCGACGCACTGACTTCGATCGGTGACCTGACCGATTATTTTAATTTCAGTCAGACACCACAATCCCCGCTGATTCTTAAGCCAATTCCATATTCCTCCACTCTCTTTGTGCCTTCACAGGGAATCGGGTCTAATATCAAAGGATCGCTGTATCCAGTCATTGGCGGGCCAAATACGACATACACCTTTAGCGTCATGTATTCCCTGACCAATACTCCAGCTATTCATAATGTAACCATTGATGGTGTAAATCATCCCATGAATGCTATCAAGTGGTATGCTGGATTTGGGGAACTCTACCAGTTCAATACAAAGATAGCATTTGACCCGAAAAACATCACCCACAGTTTCAGCTTCACATTCTCTGATACCAGTGGGACCGTAACACTGCCACATAATGGTGTTCCTTTTCCTGGCCCAGAGGTCAATCCTTTTACCTTGAATGCCCTGACTTCACCAATACAGCCATCTCCAGGGCTACCTGGTCAGGTAGTCACATACAACGTACTCTACACATCAACTACCAACACAGCTCCAACACTGGCAGAAGTCGATATTGATGGTATAGCCCATAAAATGCAATCGACAGGTGGAACAAACTACAATAAGGGTGTACATTATGTTTTCACAATGCCCATGACTGTTGGAGTCCATTACACAATTTACCGTTTCAATGATGGAACAGGTGTTGCTGTCTATCCTGGTCGTATCACTCCTATTACTACACCCATTGTCCTGACAAACTCGTCGATCAGCCCATCTTCTGGAACAAGTACAACAGTCTTCACGTTCAAAACAACATATTCCAATGTCAACGGTAACGCGCCAACCCAGGCTACGCTCTACCTGGATAATACGACCATTGCCATGTCCTACGTATCAGGTTCGAACAGCACTGGAGCGATATACCAGGCACAAACAAAATTGTCTGTAGGTACACATTCATACTTCTTCGTCTTTTCTGGCACTCAGTCCTCTGGCCCACTGTCAACCTGGCCCGATCCAATTGGGCCGCAAGTCTATGCAGGTCCTACTATTGGAGCAATCGCCAATTCACAGGTCGTTCCGGCCGGGACCTTGATCGGAGATCCAGGAGAATCTGACTAATAAAGTCAAAACAAAGCCGAGGAATTGTTCAAATTCCTCGGCTTTGTTTTTTTAAGAATGTTGATGTTGGCTAACCAAAATCGTAAGGATTATCCGATTCTTATTGTCTTTTTATGGAGTTCTTCCTGGCAGATGAAAAGCATAGAGATAATGGTCTATCGAGCCGATATACACGACACCATG
>DATMNR010000327.1:0-5056 GCA_035568795.1 Ktedonobacteraceae bacterium | reverse complement strand
GCTGCGATGGCGGAAGAATTACGTGCACATTTGCTCGAATACAAATTGGCGAAGGAGATTGCTGGTTATCTACGCCTGCGTGAAGAATCGGGTTTTCAGACATATGGACGTTCAGGCTTATTGGCGGGTATCGAGGCACAGTTAGCATGGATGCCTCCGACGTTGTTAGGCCTACAAGTTGATTCATTAACCTCAGCTTTTCAACGCTTGCTCGAACTGCAGGCTAAAGAGGAAGCAAACAGTGGAATACTCATACCTGCGGCTCATATGCGCGTAAGTGAACGTATCGCCGAAATTGTAGTATTGCTTCGTGTACGCTCAAGCATCCATCTTTCTGATTTACTTGAAAACGAACATTCCCGCATCATTATCATCGTCACATTCCTTGCTATTCTGGAACTCTGGAAGAGAGAGCGTATTTGTGTGACACAAACATCTCTTTTCAATCCCATCCTGCTGGAACATGGCGAACGTTGGTCGGAAAATGAACAACTCAGTGAAGAAGAACTGGAATACGGCGTGTAAGGTTGAGTGGGGACGCCGCGTCCCTTTGCCAATTGGCGTCCACGCATAACAGAAGTGCGAAGAGCGAAGCCCTAAAACGCGGACTTAAGGAGTGCAGGGGACGAAGTCCCTTGCCGGGGAGCGGGGTGTCCCCGCTTTCTTATCTTCTACGCCGCCGGAGGCGGCACAAAAGAAAAATCTGCATAATTGCAAAACTTGACAGATATTGACTCAAACTTTATACTATAGTGACAATAAAACTCAGAAACAATCCTGTTTTTGATAAAACCAACTCAAGGAGAAACGTTTCGATATGGAAGATTCCCAGGAGATGCAGGAAGGGCAAGTGATAGATGAAGCTTCACCATCAGCAGCGACTGAGCGTATAGCAGAGTTGGAATCCCAACTTGAGCAGGCCCGGCAGGAAGCGGCTGAAAACTGGAATAAATACCTACGCGAACGTGCCGATATGGAAAACTTCCGCAAGCGGCAGGAGCGCATAGCAGCGGATCGTTTACAACGCGAAAAGAAAGCTCTGTTTCAAAACATTCTAGGTGTAATGGATAACGTCGAACGTGCTTTGGCCTACCAGGATACTATGGACCGCCAGGGATTACAGCAAGCGCTACGCATGGTCATGTGGCAAATGAACGAAGTGATGCGAAGTGAGGGCTTAACACCTGTTCCTACTGTTGGTGAAGTATTCGATCCATATATACATGAAGCTATTGAGGCCGTCGAGAATACCGATCAACCCGAAGGCATGGTGGTTGAAGAGGTGCTCAAAGGCTATAAATTAGGCGATGAGACCCTGCGACCGGCTCGTGTCAAGGTAAGTGCAGGCACTAAGCAGGCTCAAAATTAGCCAAGCCATCCCTATAAGCTAAGATGGAGTTTTTAAAAGGTGGGGGATACTTCATTGCATCTTCCCATATCCTGAAAGGGCTGAGAACCCCATATAGAGGGGCGAGTAATGGAATACAAAGATTATTACAAAGTGCTGGGTGTCTCAAAAAGCGCCAGTGCAGAGGACATCAAAAAGGCTTTCCGCAAGTTGGCCCGTAGGTATCATCCTGATGTAAATCCTGGCGATCAGAAGTCAGAAGAGAAATTCAAAGAAATTAATGAAGCCTACGAAGTTCTCTCTGACGTTACCAAACGGCGAAGGTATGATACGTTAGGCCCAAATTGGCAGGAGCAATTTGGATATCCTTCTAGTACTGGTGGACGCACCACAAATTTTCGCGGCTCGTCAGCGAACTATAATTCAGCGGGGTTTTCAGACTTTTTCGAAGCTCTTTTTGGCCGACCCACAACTTCAACCAGGAAAACAGGTGAAGATATTGAACAACGAGTTGAGGTCACTTTTCAGGAAGCTTATTCGGGTGGGATGCGCACATTCAATATCCAAACAACAGAGACGTGTCCTGTCTGTCGTGGAACAAGAATCGTGGCGAGTAAATCTTGTATGAATTGTAATGGACAAGGTACCCTTGCACGCAGTAAGCGCATTCAAGTGAAGATCCCGGCAGGTGTTGATAATGGTTCCAAGATTCGCGTTGCAGGTGAGGGACAACCTGGAAGTGGCGGGGGTCCACGCGGAGACCTCTTTCTCGTTATCAGTGTCCAACCTGACTCGCTTTTCGAACGCAGAGGAGATGATCTCTACAGTGACATAGATGTTGACCTTGTCACAGCAATTTTGGGTGGTGAAGTCGCTGTAACAATACCAGATGGCCATAAACTCGTACTGACTGTTCCACCTGAAACACAGAACGGACGCTTGTTCCGATTGGCGAATAAAGGTATGCCTCATCTGCGAGGCGAAGGCAATGGCAACTTTTTCGCAAGAGTCAAGGTCGTACTGCCGATGGGGCTTAACGATGATGAGCGTGGCCTTTTTGAGCAACTGGCTCGCAGTCGAGGAGCCAAAGTTCACTCGTAAGACAAGGGGGCAACAATAGTGAGTGAAAGAGACGATGGCGCATGGTATGTGATTAGTATCGCTGCAATCAAAGCCGACGTTCACGAGCAAACGTTGCGCCATTACGAGCGTCTTGGGCTTATCTCACCGGCACGTAAAGGTAGTAGCCCACATAGCCCTCGTCTCTATTCGGATCGCGACATCGAACGAGTCATACATATTCGCGGCTTAATGCGAGATCTTGGTGTCAATTTAGCAGGCGTAGAAGCTATTCTGTATATGAAAGATCGTATGGAGCAAATGCAGCTTGAGCTGGAGCAAGAGATGGCGCGCATTCAAGATCAGCATATTGCTGAGACTCGCAGGCTCAAAGACATTATCGAGCGTCTCCAACGTGGCTCCGCACCGTAGGGATACACACGCTTCTAACCTTTTTAGCACTACCACGTATATATAGCAATCAATTAATAATAGGTTTGTTAGTGTCCCAGCCAATGGCATTCGCAGGCCTTATAAAGCCACTTATAATCAATTGTCACTTATACATCTATATGTTATATTGAACGTAATAAACAGCGATAAGAATCGTTACTGTGAGGAATAAAATCAATGCCAATAACACTTACTGGCGCTTATAAAACTGACGTGGGGAGACAACGCGAACAAAACGAAGATAGCCCATATATGCATATCTCTGAAGATAGAGATCGCGGACTTTTTATTGTTGCTGATGGTATGGGTGGATATCAGGCGGGTGAAGTGGCGAGTAAACTCGCCGTGCAAAAGATCAGCGAAGCACTTAAAAGTCTTCTCGTGCCTGTAGCTGAGCAAGCAACAATCAAACTCACTCCTCTATCTGAACAGGAGACAATTAAGTTGGATTCTGCTCAGTTAACTGAGCAGGCTGCAAAACAACGCAAGACCCGCCGTTTGCCAGAGACGCCTATTACGAAAAATGTAGAGGAACAACTCAAAGCTGCTATTCGTCAGGCAAACAAAGCCATATTAAACTACGGAGAAGAGCAATCATCTGCCCGTGGCCTGGGATGTACAGTAACTACTGCCCTTATTCAGAGCGATCTGGCGTTCATTGCCAATATAGGAGATAGTCGCACCTACCTTTACCGCGATAGCACTCTTAAACCTCTGACAAAAGATCATTCCCTGGTATACAGGCTGGTAGAAGCAAAACAGATCGAACCCGATGATATCTATACACACCCTCAAAGGAACTTGATTTATCGTTCGCTGGGAGCTGGACACAAAATTGTTGACCCCGATGTCTTCAATATCTCTCTACGTCCGGGAGATAGTTTGTTGCTCTGCTCCGATGGTTTGTGGGAGATGGTACGGAACAAGGACTTGCTGAAAGTACTCGAAGAAAATACTGATCCCCAGAAAATCTGCGATACGTTGATCGACATGGCTAATACCAACGGTGGGGAAGATAATATCACTGCTGTACTCGTACAAATACACTGACAAAGCAGGTCAAGAGGATTGATAAGGACCGTCGTATGCCACTCCCATTAGGAACTATCCTGGATGGAAAATTCAAAATTGTGCAAGTGCTTGGCGAAGGGGGTATGGGAACCGTCTATAAAGTTGAACAGGTCGGCAAGCCCGGCTACTTTCGGGCCGTGAAAGAACTGATCATTAGTCCCAATACACCCGCAGATGAACGCAAATCTGCCATCGAGCGCTTTGATAAAGAGATTGACTTGCTGTTCAATCTCAAGCATCCGCTTATACCTTCGCTGATCTTAAGTTTTCAGGAGCGTGGTAATTACTACTTCGTAATGGAGTTTGTCCCAGGTCGAAATCTGGAAAAAATTCTCGAGGATACCAATACCCCGCTAGATGAAGACAAGGTCATTAACTGGATGATGCAGATCTGTGAGGCGTTGAGTTATATTCATACGCGAACTCCTCCCATTATCCTGCGTGATCTAAAGCCTGGGAATATTATGATTACTCCTGAGGGAAATGTTCAACTAATCGATTTTGGGATCGCTCGTAAGTTCGATCCTAATAAGCGCACAAATACAGAAAATCTAGGTACTATCTCGTATGCTTCACCCGAACATCTCGGTTCGATTACTGCTCCGGGACAAAAACGCTCTGCATCGAATCCAGGCAAGTTAGTTCAAACAGATGCCCGTTCCGATATCTATTCATTAGGAGCGACGATGTATCATTTGCTGACGAATCATGAGCCTGATCCGATTCAGACACCTCCCTCTGGCAGCATTTTAGCCAGGAATCCCCGCTTGCATACTGTTCAGATCGGCAATAGAGTAGTCTGCCCGGTTGAGCAGGTGATAATTAAAGCTATGCAACAGGATCCGGGTAAACGTTTCCAGAATGCTGAAGCCATGCGTGTAGCCTTGCAACACTGCTTGTCAAACAGTGCTACTCCGGCTACAGTACAAATTCAGGCTATCTCGCCCAAGGCTACAATTGTAGTGCCTGTGGGAGAATTAATCTGCCCAAAATGTGGCTTTCACAATCGGCCAGGTGCAAAGTTCTGTAAACGTGACGGACAACCGCTTATTCAGGGTGCAACTGCTGTACCGCCGCGAGTGTCTGCACAGGCTATGTCGAAAGCTACGCTTCCTCCCAGACCTG
>DATMNR010000326.1:0-6238 GCA_035568795.1 Ktedonobacteraceae bacterium | reverse complement strand
AAGAGTGGAATATGTGCCTGCCCTTGCATCGCTTTATTGAGTCCGGTGAGTTGAGATCGCGTCTGGGCATTGCCGTTCTTGTTCTCTATCAAAACTCCACTGACACGATTGCCCTGGATCATCTGTATCAAGTCAGAATTCAGCGTTGAACCATAAAATTCAACAATCACCATTTGCCCGAGTTTTTGATCCAGGCTCATTCCTTGAACTATTCTTTGTGCCATTTGACTGTCGGTCAGAGGTGTAGGAGTCGGCGAAGGGGTAGGAGACGGTTTTAATGTAATCATAGGAGTTGGTTGTGAAGAGCTGCCTGTAACACCGGAGAACAACGAATCGCAACTACTCAGGATTACCAACAAACAACACAGGATTAAAGCAAAAGCAGATGAAGACACAAGGTGACTAAAAGAAATTGTCCGACGGAAAATGTAGTGGCGGGGCTTGCCGCCACCGGAGAATTTTCTACTCTTGCTCTTCGCTAATGGAAGTATCTTGTCAAATTGATTCATGAACTACACAACTTACCGGGATTTAATCTCATATTGTTTGATCTGTAAAAAAATAGGCGCCTCTTAAGTATAGAACGTTTAGCAATACATAGAGGCGCGTTATTTCATACAAATCTCTATTAAAGTCATGCTGTTTTGGTCTTTGCGACCTCTTCCAGCCCCAGTACCTTGATCGCATTTTCTCGTAAAATGAACTTTTGCACTTTGCCGCTGGCAGTCATTGGAAAAGCAGTCACAAACTGGAAGTAACGCGGGATCTTTTGATGACTGATCTGACCTTTACAGTACTCGCGCAACTCTTCCTCGGTCAGTTCCACGCCTTCTTTTGGTAGGACTACTGCTAGCAACTCTTCGCCAAAGAACGAATCAGGTACCCCTAATACCTGTGCATCGACAATTTTCGGGTGACGAAGCAGTAACTCTTCGATCTCACGTGGGAATATATTCTCGCCACCGCGAATCACCATCTCTTTCAAGCGTCCAACAATATTGATATAACCTCGCTCGTTCATTGTAGCCAGGTCGCCTGTGTGTAACCAGCCATCGTTATCAATAGCCTCTGCTGTCTTCTCAGGCATATTATAGTAGCCTGTCATGACCAAAAAGCCTCTGCAGCAAAGTTCCCCAGGTTCTCCAAGTGGCAAAACTTTACCCGTCGCAGGATTGATAATCTTGACATCAACATGAGGATAAGGTATGCCCACCGTGGAAGATTTCAGTTCAAACGAGTCATCTGGTAGTGTCAGCGTAATACCACCTGTTGATTCGGTCTGCCCAAAGACAATCGCCACATCGGTACCCATGCGCTCTCTTACCTGCTCCATCACAGCAACAGGTACAGGCGCCCCTCCGCTTGTAACAGCTCTTAAAGTTGTTGGCCTATACGTCTCAAACTCAGGATGCTGGAGCATAGCAATCAGCATTGTAGGGACGGCAAAGAGCAGGGCACAGTTTTCCTGTTTAATAATTTGCAGAGTCTTCAATGGATCAAAAGCTAACAAAGGATGCAGGGTCATTTTATTAGCAATAATAGCTACTACGATACCAGCGCCGGCAATATGGAAAAATGGTAGGGGCAAACAATAATGGTCTCCTGGTCCAGCTTCTTTTCCAAGACGATGCATAGCAATCGTCGTATCATTAATGACACTTCGATGAGAGAGCATGGCGCCTTTGGGGAAACCTGTCGTGCCAGATGTATAGAGAATTAGGGCAGGTTCTGTTGGTTTTACAGACGCCTGTCGTTCGCGTAAGGACTCTTTGCTGACTGCTTGACCACCAGCTACCATTTCACGGAAGAGCGCGGGACGCCATTCCTCCTGTTCTAACATTCCAGGGGGAGGCGCACCGATCAGGTTCACATAGCGTAGCGCGGGCAAACGTTCACTGCTGACTTCCCCGTTCATTGCTCCAGGGGTAACCATAGAACGTATCGTTGCCAGGCAATCATGATCGCGCACGCGTGCCATAAAGAATAATGCCGTCACATCACCCTGTTTGAGTACATATTCCAGTTCATTTTGCCGGTAGACAGGATTGACAGTCACAAGAACCAGCCCGACTTTCGCAGCGGCGAACTGAAGCAAAACCCACTCGGGTAGATTTGCCGCCCAGACCGCTATATGCTCGCCCTTTTGCAAACCTAGTGCTATCAAACCGCGTGCCACCGTGTTTACACGCTCGCGAAACTCTGCATAGCTCCAGCGGATATCGAGGGCTCCTCCGAATTCAGGATAACAAGAATAGACAACCGCTTCTTGCTCGGGAATTTCATCAGCGTGCTTATCTAAGAGATCACCAATCGTCGTTTCAAGCAGTACTCTTCCTTCGGATTCAGCCTGCCAGTATGACAGGCCATCATTAGTTATGCCCATATATGTCCTCCCTGGATATATAAGGAAAGTCAGGCTGTTTTAATATTTGCAACATCTTCAAGTCCAAATGCCTCAATTGCGTTCTGGCGCAAGACAAACTTTTGCACTTTGCCACTGGCTGTTAACGGATATGATGCGACAAACTGGAAGTAACGCGGAATTTTCTGATGGCTGATCTGGCTCTTGCAGTACTCGCGTAACTCTTGCTCAGTAAGTTGTTCGCCATCATTGGGAATTACTACAGCCAGTTGCTCTTCACCGAAAAACTTGTCCGGTACACCTACTATCTGCACATCGGCTACCTTAGGATGGCGGATGAGGAACTCTTCGACTTCGCGTGGAAAGATATTTTCACCACCGCGAATAATCATGTCTTTGAGACGCCCAACGATATTAACATAGCCATACGCATCCATAGTCGCCAGGTCGCCTGTATGCAGCCATCCCTCGCTATCAATAGCTTCTGCAGTTTTGTCAGACAAGTTGTAGTAGCCATCCATGATAAGGTATCCGCGACAGCACAATTCGCCACGCTCTCCACATGGAACATCCTTGCCTGTAGCTGGATCGATGATTTTAACTTCGCCATGAGGCATTGGTACGCCCACTGTGGCAGATTTCAATTCAAACGTGTCGTTTTGCAATGTTAATGTAATAGCAGCGCTGGCCTCGGTCTGACCGAAAACTATAGCCACATCTGCACCCATACGCTCTTTCACCTGCTCCATCAGATATACAGGCACGGGTGATCCACCACTGACTACGCTTCTCAAGCAAGAGAGATCATATTTTGTAAAGTCAGGATGTTGCATCACCGCGAGCAGCATGGTGGGCACACCACCCAGCCTGCTACAGCGTTCACTACTGATGATCTGCAATGTTTTCAATGGATCGAAAGCGATCAAGGGATGTAATGTGGCTTCCGAGCCAAGCGCAGCAAGGATACCTAAAACGCAGCCTCCCGCGTGGAAGAATGGCATAGCAGTACAAATACGATCGCCCTGCTGTACCCCCCAGCTGCGCGCGAAGATTGCACCGTTATTGAGGATGGCACGCTGTGATTGTACGGCACCTTTGGGGAAACCAGTTGTACCCGAAGTATAAAGGATTTGTCCAGGATCCATTGGTTTTACCGATGCCTGTCGTTCGCGAAGCGCATCCGCGCTGACCTGAGTACCTTCTGCGATCATCTCACGAAAAAGCGTTGGTCTCCAACCTTCTTGTTCTACCAACCCGCCAGGAGGAGCTCCTACTAGGCTCACGTATCGCAGTTTGGGTAGAATGCCACCTGTGACTTCACCATTCTTTGTGCCAGGAGTGGTCAATGAATTCAGAGTTGCCAGGCAGTCATGATCACGTATGCGTGCCATGAAGAACAACGCGATAACATCACCCTGCTTGAGGATATACTCTACTTCGTGTGCGCGGAGAACAGGGTTGATCGTTACCAGTACCAGTCCAGCTTTAAATGCGGCCATCTCGAGTAGCGGCCATTCAGGGAGATTGGCTGCCCAAATGGCAATGTGATCACCTTTGTTGAGTCCGAGAGCCAACAAGCCTCGCGCTATAGCATTGACTCGTTCTCGATACTCGTGGTAAGTCAAGCGAATGTCGAGTGCATCGCCAAACTCTGGATAACACGAGTAGACAATTGCCTCCTGTGTTGGGATCTCTTCTGCGCGACGATCTAAGAGCTCGCCAATAGAAATTTCAAGTAGTGGTATGCCATCAGATTCGGTCTGCCAGTATGACAGGCCATCGTTGCTCATGCCCATTCAATCCTCCTTCAATGAGGCAACAAAATAAAGGCTATAGACAACTATCACACGTACCTACTGAAGATAATACGTAGCATATGACTTGTAAGGATTACTTGCAAGGAGTTTCCAAAAAATAATGACATACAACGCACCTATCCGTACATCAGTAGGGGCAGATTTATCGCGCCCATTGCCGATTCATCGGCCTCGGTGGCTTTCTTAACCAAAACTGGGTATATCTTTAAGTAACGGATTGCCATTATCTGGCGGACGATCAACAACAGCTACAGTGCATCGCGAGATGCAGACGAGTTTATCATGCTCATCGCTGATTCGGATATCCCAGACATGTGTTGTACGGCCTCGATGTATTGGTGTAGCAACAGCAGTAAGCTGGCCATCTCGCTTTGGTCGAAGGTGATTAGCATTAATCTCAAGTCCAAATGCCATCTGCCTGCTTGCGTCAATATTCAAAACAGTGCCTAATGAGGCCACTGACTCTGCCAATAAGACTGAAATACCACCATGCAAGTAGCCGACCTGTTGCCGGTGATTTGGTCCAATGGACATTGTAGCCACCACTTTATCTTTGTCTGCCGATACAAGTTTGATATCGAGCACTTCCCAAACCGACCCCTCACGCGTACTATTAATCCGAGCTACCAGTTCTTCACTGGAAAATTCCGTCATGTTCTATCCTCTCAACAATTCAAAGTTTACGCTTGCTTTCGCCCATTATAAAACAAAAATGAAATAGTCAGACGCATCACTCTTGACAATCCCATCAACTAAACCAGATACTATGCTTAAAATAGAGCTATCCCGATTACCAGAGTAAAAGATTCAAACAGTGAAGGAGTTTCCGTATGTTCGATAAAAGCAAGATCGGCCACAGCTTTCCCCCATTTACCTTCGAAGTTGAGCGGGGCAAAGTACGCGAATTAGCTCTCGCCATCGGCGACGATAACCCTATTTACCAAAGCAAAGAGGCTGCGCAGGCCGCGGGGTATCCTGATACACCATTGTATCCTACTTCACCTACGACATTTACTTTCTGGGGTAATAGGAAAATGGTTGGCCAACTTTCCAGCCTTGGCATTAACTTAATGCGCGTTCTGCATGGAGAAGAAGATTACGAGTATCTCGCTCCCATCTATCCCGGCGATATGCTTACCGGAGTAATGAGGCTAGTCGACGCCAAATCACGCCAGACACAGGAAGGTTCAATGGATATCCTCAATTTGGAAATAGACTACACCAACCAGCACGATACACTTGTACTCAAAGCTCGACAGGTCGTGATTGCGCGAGAGTAAAAAGCAACGTGAACCTCTGTAGAAAGGAGACAATCATATGACAACCGATGCCCAGATTCCTGTAAAGCTCTATTATGAAGATGTACAGGTTGGCGATGCTATCCCAAAGTTGGTGAAATCGCCTCTTTCACACTTACAATTGGTGAGATATGCAGGCGCGTCCGGTGACTTTAATCCGCTGCATACCGATCCCAAGATTGGAGAATTAATCGGTGTAGGAGGCATTATCGGCCACGGAATGTTGACTATGGGATTTGTGGGGCAGATGCTGAGTGATTATGTTGGACCGGCGGCGTTACGAAAATTTGGAGTGCGTTTTAAAGGCATGACCCACCTCGATGATGTAATTACCTGTACAGGCACAATCACAGAAAGATACGAGGCTGATGGCGAAGCACGCATCGCTGGAAAAGTACAGGCCACTGATCAGAATGGCGAAGTGAAAGTTGCCGGAACGTTTGTAGCGGCGTTACCCCACCGCTCTTAAAAATGATGTAGAGTTCTTGGAGGCTACACATGGGTATGATTGAAGGCAAAGTAGCTATATTGACCGGGTCTGGACGTGGAATTGGAGCGGCGACGGCTAAATTGTTCGGGGCTGAGGGCGCATCAGTTGTGGTAAGTGACCTTGATCCGACTCCGGCAGAGGAAACTGCTGCAGCAATCCGCGCTGCTGGTGGTAAAGCAGTCGTTGTCGCTGGCGATGTAACCGATCCGGCCTTTCCCGCTCTACTCATACAAGCGACACTCGATTCCTTTGGAGGCATCGATATCATCGT